>JAYYZW010000114.1:0-26566 GCA_036339995.1 Pseudomonadota bacterium | reverse complement strand
GGCATCCCCGTCCCGTATCGTCGACTTTCCCGTTGACACGTTTGTCACCGATTTCCAATGCTCTGTTCCGGCTTCTCGATCTCGGGCCTGTTCGGAGTTAAAACAACAAAGAGATCAATCACGTGATTATTAATAAAGCATAGTGTGAAGGAGGAGGTCATGAGGAAATCATCGTTTAAGCGATGGCTCATCGCGGCAGCCTCTCTTGTGGCGTTTGTGGGCACCGCACAGGTGTCCGCCAACGCAGGACTTGAGAAGCTAATGCAAGACCCCAACTACTGGGTATTCCCCGGTGGTAACTACTGGAACTGGCGTTATTCGGAGTTGAAGCAAATCAACAACCTGAATGCGCGCAAGCTCCAGGCGGCTTGGACGTTTTCCACCGGTGTCCTGCGTGGGCACGAAGGTGGTCCGCTCGTTCTGCCGGGGTCTGAGACGGGCTTGTCGCATGACACGCTGTATATCCACGCAGCTTTTCCGAACAACGTGTTCGCCATCAATCTCGACAACCTCGAGATCGTCTGGGAGTACGTACCCGTTCAAGACTACGACGAGACCGTCCCGGTCATGTGCTGTGACGTGGTCAACCGCGGAGTAGGCTACGGTGAAGGCAAGATCATTCTGCAGCAGGCCGACACCACGCTGGTCGCGTTGAACGCGAAGGACGGCAAACTCGTCTGGTCGATCAAGAACGGCGATCCCAAGCTGGGTCAGACCAACACCAATGCCCCGCATGTGATGAAGGACAAAGTCATCACGGGTATGTCCGGTGCTGAGTTTGGCGTGCGCTGCTGGATCAACGCCTACAACTTGAGTGACGGCAAGCGCGCCTGGCGTGCCTACAGCATGGGTCCCGATTCGGACATGCTGTTCGATCCCGAGAAGACCACTTCGATGGGTCAGCCCGTCGGCGCAGATTCTTCGCTGAAGAGCTGGAAGGGCGACCAGTGGAAAATTGGCGGTGGCTCGGTGTGGGGCTGGTGGCCGTACGACAAGGAGCGTAACGCGCTCTACTACGGCAACGGCAACCCGTCGACCTGGAACCCGGTTGTTCGCCCCGGCGACAACAAGTGGTCCATGTCCATCTACTCGCGTGACGTCGATACCGGTATGGCCCACTGGGTCTATCAAATGACGCCGCACGATGAGTGGGACTATGACGGCATCAACGAGATGATCCTCGTCGACATGAAGGTCAAGGGCAAAGACACCAAGGCCCTCGTCCATTTCGACCGCAATGGTTTCGGCTATACGCTGGACCGTACCAACGGCGCGCTTCTCGTTGCCGAGAAATACGATCCCGCGGTCAACTGGGCCACGCATGTCGACATGAAGACAGGCCGTCCCCAAGTGGTTGCCAAATACAGCACCCACTTCCAGGGTGAAGACGTCAATACCACCAACATCTGCCCGGCCGCACTTGGTTCCAAGGACCAGCAGCCCGCAGCTTACAGCCCGCGTACAGGCCTGTTTTACGTGCCGACGAACCACGTCTGCATGAATTACGAGCCGGTAAGCGGTGGTGAGTATGTGGCGGGTCAGCCGTACGTGAACGCTGTACTCAGCATGTTCCCGGCCGGCCGTGTCTCGCCCGGCCCCGAGTTCGGCAACAGCGCCGACAATAACAATCTGGGTAACTTCATTGCCTGGGATGCGGACAAGGGCAAGATCGTCTGGTCGATTCCGGAGCGCTTCTCCGTTTGGAGCGGTGCGCTGGCGACGGCCGGTGACGTCGTGTTCTATGGCACGCTAGGTGGTTACTTGAAGGCCATTGACGCCAAGAGCGGCAAGCTGCTTTGGAAGTTCAAGACGCCTTCCGGGATTATCGGCAACACCAACACCTGGGGTCACGGCGGCAAGCAATATGTCGGCGTGCTGTCCGGCGTTGGCGGTTGGGCCGGTATCGGTATGGCCGCAGGCCTCATCAACGACACCGACGGCCTCGGCGCGGTTGGTGCCTACAAGGGTTTGAACAGTTTCACCCGCTTAGGCGGCGTGTTGACTGTTTTCAGCCTGCCGTAAGCAGCATCGTTGATAGCGATAAATTAACAAGATCAGTCTTAAACTGACTTTATGAGCTTAATCCCGGCACTTCGCAGGAAGTGCCGGGTTTTTTATTTATTGGTCCGAAGGTCAGCCATTTTGCCGACTGTCGGTTTCGCTCTGGTATAAAGGTGCGTCGCGCAATTCAGCCCGCGTTCATGGTGTCCCCGATAGCCTATTGTGAAAGTCCGAAACCGGTGTGGAAAGGCCGTCAAGACGACGAGAGCGTAATTTCAACAGAGCTCAATAGAATGGAAAGAATATCCCAAGTCATCCTTTTCATGGCCGGAGCGCTGGTGAATTCATGGGTGTCGGCGGAGGAGCATATCGTCAAAGGCGTTGTCACCCAGTGGAGGCCTCTGGTTACCTTTGCGCAACCCGGTGATACGGTCAAATTCATGAATATGATCGGGCACGATACGGAGGCGCTGGAAGGCATGATCCCCGAAGGCGCCGAGGGCTGGAAATCTAAGTTGGGCGAGGAAGGGTTTAGCATCACGGTCGAAAAGGAAGGCGCTTACATATACAAATGCACCCCGCATATAAGCACGGGCATGGTCGGCGCGATCATCGTCGGCGACGCGAATCCGCCGGCCAATATGGCGCAGATCGACGAGAACCTCGCGAACATCAAGATTGCGAGAAATATGGTCAATCGCGCGATAAAGAAAATGAAAAAGGCGCTTGAAAACAAGGCCAAGTAGATAAAGCAAGTCACCTGTTGCATGATTCTCTTCGACTTTTTCTTCGATCAAGCCTTACCGATGAATGCGCTACTCAAGGTGCAAGCCGCGCGATATTTCCAATTGGCGCTGGTGCTCTTCGGCGCCGCGTTGAGCGCTCCAGTTTCAGCAGATTCGGTGACTGTGCGTACAGCGCTTCGCGTGTGCGCCGATCCTTCCAATCTGCCGATGTCGAACAAGCAAGGGCTCGGGTACGAGAACAAGATCGCGGAGCTGTTTGCGCGCAAACTGAGCCTGCCGCTTGAGTACGAGTGGTTTCCACAGCGGATCGGATTCATCAGGAACACGCTGCGTAATAACGATACGCCTGACGGAAGCTATAAATGCGATCTCGTGATGGGCACCATTGAGAACTTCGACATCGCGGCGACGACCCGTCCCTATATGCATTCGTCGTGGGCCATGGTTTACGTCAAGGGCCGGGGGCTGGACTTCATCGAATCGCAGGACGATCTGAAAGAGGTGGCGGCAGAGCAGAAGGAGAAACTCCGCATCGGGATCTGGGACCGCGGGCCGACGACTGACTGGATATTCCAGGTCGACCTGATGGAGTATGGGACCCCCTATCAGACGATGGCGGGAGACGCCAGGGAAACCCCGGGCAAGATCATCGAGCGCGATCTCGTCCAGGACAAAATAAACCTGACGTTCATCTGGGGGCCGATCGCCGGCTACTACGCCAAGGAAATCCAGGATCACGAAATTCGGGTCATTCCAATGAACAATGAACCCGGCTTACGGTTTAATTATCAGATCTCGATGGCGGTGCGGTTTGGCGAGGATGAATGGAAGGCTCAGATCAATCGATTGATCGCGGAGAATCAGGTGGAGATCGATCAAATCCTGGCGGAGTATGGTGTGCCGATGCGCGAACTGATCATCCGGGAGATCGCAGATGATGATTAGTCGAATGACTCGCAATCAGTGGTTTCACCAAATTATTGGACGTTTGTGGCTGTCCGTCATCGCAATCACAGTAGTGTGGTCGAACGTCATCGCCCAGGAACCCGAGGCAGCCGATGGCATCGAGTTTTCCGAGGCCGAGACGCGATTGTGGCTCACCGATCAGTTGAAATCGGTATCGCATGCGATGGAGTTGACTTACAGCTTTGAAAAATCAGGTTCGCTCGAAACCGGATTTTCTGATCGAGTCCGATTCGTAATCCAGAAAATTAACGATGATGGAACCAAGGTCGCGTCAGTCGAGTTTTTGACTGGCGAACGCAATTTTCCTGTTTCACCCGTCGACAGCGCGACCGTGAACCCGGTTATTAAGGTGTACCTGCAGGGCGACGTATACGAGATGAACCGGCTGACCGATCCCGATGGAGGTTCGCGCGAACGCTGGCGCTATTTCCAGCGGCGCATCAAGTTCGCCCTGGCGGAATCGGCGACGGTGACGCCGATGACATTTACATTTGACGGTCGCGAGTGGCAGGGCTTCGAGATCAGTTTTCGACCGTATATCAACGATCCCAAACGCGAATTATTCGAACGCTTTGAGAACAAGAGTTATTCCTTCATCGTGTGCGATGAGCTGCCGGGTTATTTGTATCGCATTGAGACGGAGGTTCCGGCCGAGGATAGCCCGCAACCCCTGCTTCGCGAAGTATTGCAATTGACCGGAATCAGGCCGCTTGGTTGATACATCACGCGAACCGGTACGGACGCCGTAGTCAGGCTGCTCGGGCTTCTGTTTTCTGCAACCGGACGGCGCAATATTTGAATTCCGGGATCTTACCTATTGGGTCCAGCTCTTCCGTCGTCAACAAATTCGCGGCAGCTTCCACATAGCAAAATGCCATGAATAGGCTGCCGGGCTGTAACCCGGGATCCGTCCGTACGCGCGCCACGACGGCGCCGCGCCGTGATTCGACGCGCACGAATTCGCCTGCTTCGACGCCGATCTCGTCCATGTCCGTCGGGTGAACGTTGATCACGGGCTCAGGCTCCAGTGCGTCGAGGACACGCGCATTCCGGGTCATGCTTCCGGTGTGCCAGTGTTCTAGCTGACGGCCTGTCATGAAGATTTTCGGATATTCGTCGTCGGGTAGCTCGGCGGCATGGGTGTATTCGGCCGGTACGAACTTACCGCGGCCGTTCGGCGTCGGAAAATCCTGCTCGAACAGAATCGGTTGCCCTGGATCGCCTTCGCGCGTGCAGGGATAGGTCACGGAATGTTCGCGTTGCAGGCGGTCCCAGGTGATGCCGCCGATACTGGGCATCGCCGCACGCATCTCGTCGAATACGGCATCGACGCCCGAGTAATTCCAGTCGAGGCCGAGGCCCCTCGCCATTTCCTTGATGATCCAGATATCGTGGCGTGCATCGCCGGGCGGCTCGATGGCCTGGCGGCCTATTTGCACGCGTCGATCGGTGTTCGTGAAGGTACCGGTTTTTTCCGGAAACGCCGACGCCGGCAGAATCACGTCAGCGAACCCCGCCGTCTCGGTGAAGAAAATATCCTGCACGACCAGATGATCGAGTTTCGCCAGGGCTTCACGCGCATGATTGAGGTTGGGATCCGACATCGCCGGGTTCTCGCCCATGATGTACATGCCCTTGATCGCGCCTTCGTGCACGGCATCCATGATTTCGACGACCGTCAGACCCGCCTTGGGGTCGAGTTCGGTTCCCCAGAACTTTTCGAACTTGCGCCGCACCGCGTCGTCCCCGACGGGTTGGTAATCCGGATAGACCATCGGGATCAAACCGACGTCCGAGGCGCCCTGAACGTTATTCTGTCCGCGCAGCGGGTGAATGCCCGAACCGGGCCGGCCGATCTGCCCACAGAGTAAGGCCAGCGCGATCAGGCAGCGCGCATTGTCCGTGCCATGTACGTGCTGCGAAATCCCCATGCCCCAGAAAATCATGGACCCGTTGGCCTTTGCATATAGTCGGGCGACTGCCTTGATAGTAGCGGCGGGGAGGCCGCAGATAGGGGCAACTTTTTCGGGGCTGTAGTTCGCCACACAGGCTTGGAGCGATTCGAAACCCTCAGTGTGGGCCTCGATGAACGCCGCGTTGTGCAGGCCTTCGTCGATGATGGTGTGCATCATGGCGTTCAGCAGCGGCACATCCGTGTCCGCATGGAACTGGAGAAAATAATCGGCGTGCCGCGCAAGATCGGAGCGATAAGGATCCATCACGATCAGGGTCGTGCCGGCCTGGACCGCATTCTTCATGAAGGTCGCGGCGACCGGATGGTTTGTGGTCGGCCGCGCACCGATCACGATGACGACTGCAGCCTGGGCGACGTCGGCCACTTGGTTGGAAACGCTGCCTGAGCCGATCGTCTCCAGCATCGCTGCCACGGACGAAGCATGACAAAGACGGGTGCAGTGATCGACGTTGTTTGTGCCGAAGCCCGTTCGAACCAGCTTCTGAAACAGATACGCCTCTTCGTTGGAGCCTTTGGCGGAGCCGAATCCCGCGAGTGCTTGGCCGCCTTGCGCATCGCGGATAGCCTTGAGTCCGCCGCTAGCAAAGACGAGGGCTTCCTCCCAGCTTGCGTTTCGAAAGTGTGCAGGTATATCGGCTGGAGTCAGGAGTTCCGCGTTCTTTGCCGCGCCCTCTTTGCGGATCAAGGGCCGGGTCAGCCGATCGGGATGGTGGACGTAATCGAAGCCGTAGCGACCTTTCACGCACAAGCGGCTGTTGTTCGACGGTCCGTCGCGACCGTCGACGTAGATGATGCGTCCGTCCTTGATATTGAAGGTCAGCAGGCAGCCTACGCCGCAATACGGACAGGCCGACTCAACCTGGCGATCGGGCTCGATATTGGCGGCGCCTTCGCCCGGCATCAATGCGCCGGTTGGACAGGCCTGCACGCATTCGCCGCAGCTCACGCAGGTGCTGTCGCCCATGGGGTCGTCGAGATCGAAAACAATCTTCGAATAGGAGCCGCGGAAGGCGTAGCCGATGACATCGTTGACCTGCTCCTCGCGGCAGGCGCGCACGCAGCGCGTGCACTGGATACAGGCATCGAGATTGACCGCGATCGCCGGGTTGGATAGATCCTTTTGCGGTTGTGCACGCCTCGGGAAACGGGGTTTGGTGACATCGAGAAAGTCGCACCAGCGGTCGAGTTCGGAGCGCGGTGTGTAGGGCGAAGCGCCGCCCTCGGGCATGTCGGATCGCAGCATTTCCACGACCATGCGCTGGCTGAACCGCGCGCGCTCGTTGCCGGCTTCCACTTTCATCCCCTCACTCGGCAGGCGGCAGCAGGCGGGCGCGAGCACGCGTTCGCCCTTGATCTCAACCACGCAGGCGCGACAATTGCCGTCCGCGCGGTAGCCGTCCAGGTAGCAGAGCGTCGGGATCTCGGTGCCGGTGCGCCGCGCCGCATTGAGAATGGTTTCGCCGGGCAGCGCTTCGACCTCGCGGCCATCGAGTTTGAAGCGAATCACGGTTCGATCGGCGGTTATTGCGTCCATCTCATTCGAATTCCTGTGGAAAGTATTTTATCGCGCATCGCAGCGGATTCGGCGCCGCCTGCCCGAGGCCGCAGATCGATGCGTCCTCCATGGCCCGCGCCAGATCTTCGAGCAGCGGGACGCTCCAGGCGGCCCGCTCCATCAACATCGCGGCCTTGGCAGTGCCGACCCGGCACGGGGTACATTGACCGCAGGATTCGTGCTCGAAAAACCGCATGGCATTGAGCGCCGCGCTGCGCGCATTGTCCTGATCCGACAAGATGATGACGGCTGCCGAGCCGAGGAAACATCCGTATTCCTGCAAGGTGTCGAAATCAAGCGGTAGGTCGCCGAGGCTGGCGGGGAGGATCCCGCCCGACGCGCCGCCCGGGAAGTAGCCGTAGAAGGCGTGGTCGTTCAGCATGCCGCCGCAATATTCATCGATCAGTTCGTTGACGGAGATCCCCGCCGGTGCCAGATACACGCCGGGATTGTTGACGCGGCCGCTGACGGAGAATGCCCGCAAGCCCGAGCGTTCGCGACGGCCGTGTGAGCTGAACCATTCAGCCCCTTTTCCCACGATATTGCGGACCCAGTAGAGCGTTTCCATATTGTGTTCGAGCGTTGGCCGCCCGAACAGCCCGACTTCGGCGACGTAAGGCGGGCGGAGCCGAGGCATGCCGCGTTTGCCTTCGATCGATTCGATCATGGCCGACTCTTCCCCGCAGATATAAGCGCCTGCACCGCGGCGAAGTTCAATGACGGGAAGAGGCGCCGGCGGAGCGGCGACGAGACGTGCGAGTTCATCCTCGAGCATGCGGCGGCACGCGGCATATTCATCCCGCAGGTAGATGTAGGAGGCCTCTGCTTCGATCGCCCACGCGGCGATCAGCAAGCCCTCCAGAAACCGGTGCGGATCGCGTTCGAGGTAATAGCGATCCTTGAACGTGCCCGGCTCGCCTTCGTCGATGTTGACCGCGATCAGTCGGGGCGCCGGCTGGCCGCGTAGAATGCTCCATTTCCGGCCTGCCGGAAATCCGGCGCCGCCCAGTCCTCGCAGGCCGGAATCGGCCAGGATATCGATCACCTCCTCGCGTTGGAATTCACCGCCGATGCACTTTTTCAACAGCTCGTATCCGCCGACATTGCAGTATTCGTCGAACGGGATATGCGAAGTCGGCTGCGGCGCCGTCGCACGCTGTTCGACCCGTTCGATCAGGCTCGCGGTGTCGGCGCGCTCGATCGCGTTCTGACCGACGACCGCGACGGGTGCGCCGTGACAGCGGCCCACGCAGGGCACGCGTTGCACCCGTACCTTCTCTCCGAAAATCTCGTCGAGTTCAGCGATCAGCGCATTCGCACCGAACATCTCGCAGGTGATCGAATCGCATACCCGGACGGTCAGATCAGGCGGGCGTTTCTCGTTTGCGGCGACGACGTCGAAATGATGATAAAAAGTGGCGACTTCGTAGACTTCCGTGCTCGATAATCGCAGGCAATGTGCCAAGGCCACGATGTGTTCGGCGCTGAGGCAGCCGTGCGCGTCTTGAATGAGATGCAGGTACTCGATCAGTAAATCGCGTCGGTGGGGACCCTGGCCGATGAGGCTCACGACCTCCGTGACGGCCTCGTCGTCGAGCGCACGTCCGCGAAACCTTCCTTTTCTGTCAATGCGCTCGGCGGGCATGGATCCGATCTCAGTTGTCGCTCGCAATCAAGATTTCGCCCTTACCGCCGTAGGACATGTCACCGCACCAGCGGTGCGCACGGGTGAAGCGGTCGAGCCTGCGCTTTAGACGACGGTCATGAGAGGCAATGTAGTTCTTGAGAATCGCGATGATCGCAAGTTGGAATTCACCGCAGTCGTTGAACGTCGGCGTCATCGAGGTGGGTGCTTTAGCAAGCAACAGCGTGCCGCGGCGCATGCCGAAACCAGGGTGGACGCCGCATTGGCCGAGTACAACGATGGTACCGCCGATCATACGTTCTCCGGTGTGCGCTCCCGCGTCTTCCGCAATGACGATAAAGCCGCGCCGCATGCGTTCTCCCGTCCTCGCGCCGGCAGATTTTCCGATCCGGATCAGGCCTTCATTCATACCGCGGGTTGCACCGGGAACGAAGCCGCCCGCGCGGTCTCCGACGGATCCGGTGAGTGCGATGCAACCGCCCGTCATGCCGGCGCCGACGCCGTCGCCGGCGTCGCCGTTCACGCGTATCTGACCGCCGCTCATTTCGCGCCCGAGACCGTCGCCGGCATGGCCGTGGACGACGAGTATGCCGTCGGCCATGCCCTGACCGATCTGGTGGCAGTGCCGGTTGACACCGAGGATGGCGAGTTCGGAAGATGCGTCCCCCGATACCTTGAAAAGATCACCCAGTGCTTTACGCCGGCGGCCATACGGGAGGCGCAGCCGGCGGATTGCATCGAGCGATTTTCCGGTGAGGCTGGCGGGATTCAAGTCCGCGAGGTCGAGACTGCGCCCCGGTGGGTCGAGCAACTCGAAGATCAGCGCGCTCATCGCAGGATCTTTCGCAAGTGAAAATGATAAGGCCCGAGGCTGCCTCCGTAATTGCCCGCGCTGATGCGGATCAGACCATGCCCGCGGCCACGGCATGCGGCGCGGATCCCGACCCGCGTTGCTTCCTCGATCGACGCCACGTCGAGCCCGTCGATGACGATCTCAAGCACGGCGCCGATATCCGGCGTCAATGCGCTGTCGACGGCGCCTCTCAGGGTGGGGCAGAACGGATGATTCGTGGACGCCAGCAGCGCCTTGTACTTCGACCCGACTTTCGAGCCCGAACGCACCACGCCGCCGGGGAAGGGCATGATAACTCCGCGTACTTTCTGCATTGCCGCGATGGCCCGCTCGGATGCGGCCAGGGCGGCGGCCTGGTCACGCGCGAGCATGAGGAAATTGCCGCCGCCGATGCCTTTGGTGAAGCGGGTCATTTCCTCACACAGAAACTCGCCATCCATGACCGGTATTCGCCAGTAGCGTCGCGTACCGAGTTTTTTGGAGATCTGGTGGCCGTCGCCGAAAAATCTCAACTGCTTGCCGAGATCGATGGGTTCGCCTTCATCGAATCCTGCAAAACAGGCGCTCGTAGGGGACGTCAGTACACATTGTCCCACGCGATTCTGAATCTGCTTGCCGAGTTCCTTCTTGCCCATGGTGAACAGGAGCGCCGCGACGCCCGGGCGGCCGTCCGGTGTTTCGCTGGGCTTCAGCGGGCGTTCGATACCCGCCTCGCAGCCGCAGGCGATGACAGAGGTTGCGAAGCCTGTCAAGGCCTGCGCGGCATGATTCGCCCAGGTATCGTTTATCGCCGTGATGATCAACCGCGTCGCCTTCATTGGAAATGCTTCCGCAAAAGTGTTGTCGATTGCCACGCCATTGATCTTCACGTGCTTGCTGCCGTTGAATGCACCACCAGTTCGCCACGTCCGCCGTCGCGGATTTCGTCGTCAGCTATGCGGACGTTATCCTTTCTTATCGTCATGAATCGGTCGAAGTAGCTCGACAACTCGGTTTCAATGCCAGCGTCGTACTCAGGGTGGACGACATGTGTCGCACCCGAGATGTCATGGACGACGCGGCCGTCGCGCACGATGAGGTTGCCGTCCTTGAGTACGAATTCCGGCCTGGCGAACATGATCTCGCGGTTCTCGTGATCCTGGTACACGGTCACGTGGGCTCGCGCACCAACGCCAAGCGACCCGAAGCCGTCGAGTCCGAGCGATCGCGCGGGCGCCGCCCGCGTCATGATCGCGATCTCGTAGAGGCTGTATTCACGTTCGAGGGCACTGAGATGACTTGCTGCAGCCGCATCCGGATTAATGGTCGCCAGCATGTCGTTGCGAAAGCTGCGATCCATCAGCAAGCGAATGAGATGCGGGTAGCTGGTAAAAGGCGCGCCGTTGGGGTGATCCGTGGTCAGGAAGATCCGCCAGGGATCGTCCACCAGCAGGAACAACTCAAGGCCGATGGCCCACTGTAAGGCATTGACGAAATTACGATTTTTGTAGCGGAAAGGCACGACACCGCAGCCGGCGTCGCATTCGATGTCCATGCCGACCCATTTCTTCGGATCAGCGTAGGCGCTGCCGGCGAACTGCCGCATCGTGTCGCCGGATTCCGTGACCGTTTGCCCGAACATGACTTGTCCGACATCGAGCGAAATGTCGGGCTGAGCATTCACCGCTTCGGCAATCTGCGCTGCACCCGACGAGAATTTATGGTCGCCTTCGGTGCCGTAGCTGTGGAATTGGATATGGGTCAGATGCACGCGCAACCCGTCGAGGGCGCGGATGGTATCGAGCGTCGTCGCCAGGTTCCCGGGTACGCCGAGATTGCAGCCGTGAATGTGCAGCGGGTGGGGCAGGCCGAGTTCGCTCACGGCCGCGGACAGCGAGAGCAGGATCTGCCGTGGTGTCACGCCGTAAGCCGCGTTGGCCTCGTCCAGGTCGAGCTTGCGCTGATTGTACTTGAAGGCGTTGATGCCGCCCGGATTGACCACTTTGATCGCCAGGGCCTGCGCTGCGCACAGCGTCCAGGCGACATAGTCGCGGATGAACTTCGGGTCGCGCTTTTGTTTCAAGGCACGCAGGAAAAAGTCATCGTTACCCAGGACCACGTAGGCGCCCTTGTCAATCATCGGGGTATCGGCCATTTCCATGTGCGTCTGCCGCGCATTCAGCGCCAGCATCGCGGGCTCAAAACAGGCTGCGTATCCCATCTCCGCGTAGCGGTAGCCGGCCGTTCGCGTGGCCGGTGCCGCGTGTCCGCAGCCGGCGTGCGGGTGGCGCTTAGCTGCGACCGGGTCGCGTGCATGATCTTCGGGCAGCATCATGCGCGCGATATTGACCTTACCGCCGCCGATGTGGGTGTGCAGATCGATCGCGCCGGCCATCACGACGCGCCCGGAGACGTCGATCTGGGTGTCTGCTTCGCGAGGATCCTCGGGCGCCGCAACGATCCGGCCGCCCCGGATGTAGAGATCCCTGATCTCCCCGTCGACGCCATTCATAGGGTCGACGATGCGACCGCCTTTCAGCCGTGTCAGCATCAACGTGGTCTACTCAAAGCCTGCTCGCGATCAGAGTGAGAACGGCGGCGACGTCGGGCAGGCCTTCGTTTCGCAACCCCGGCAGAGGCAGAGACACTACCGAATCGGTGCGCAGCAGGCGGGAAAAATGATCGACGCCCGGGGTACCGACCGGGATATAAACCGCAGCCGTTTGGGCTGCTGCCGTCTTCACGCTGCTCAGGATGACAGTCGCCGCGTTCCCGGCCGGCGGATTGGCATGGCGGCCAAAGGCGTCGATCCAGACGAGACCGTCGACCGCACCCGAGCTCATCAGTTTGTCTGCGCTGTTTGCCAGCGGGTCATAGTGAAGGGTCTTGCCAAAGGACACGCGTAAGGGATAGCCGGTCATCCACGCGCAGGTGCTCACGGCCGTCTGGCCGCCGTCATCACCGCCGAGGCTCAGGATGGCACCGCGTCCTTCGCGGTTCAGTTCGTCGGCGATGTCGCAGATCGCCGCGATCGCAGACTCGCGATGAATGCCCAACGACGCCGGCGCGAATACGATCACTGCATACGCGGCCGCCTTCAGGGCGTCAGCGAGCTGGCTGAATGTTTTTCGCGATACGCCGCCGATCGATCGTGCGCTCAGGCGCGCGCCTTTCAATGTCGCTAATAAAGCCTGCAGGGTTTCCGCCATTGATTCGGCCCGGCACGATATGCATTCGGTGGAATCATCGCGTGGCGCAGATGCCGCGCTTCCTAGATACACGATGCGGCGCTTGCGGAGGTTTTTGGTGTGGAGGCTCGCCGCCGGTCGCAGACACCGGCGTGACAGGTTTTCATAGCGTTCGTTTAGATCGACGCCGGCGAGTAACACGAAATCGGCGCGATTGCGCAATTCGGAAAGCGTCGTCGCGTACCACCCGCGCGACTGTAGAACCATGTTCGCGGCGTTCATGACATCACCGTGAACGTGGTCCAAGATACCGCCGCAGCGCTCGGCGAGGTCAACCGCGGCGCGTATGCCGTCGACGTCTGTGGCAAGGCCTGCGATCAGGGGCTGCTCGCTGCGCTTTAGCAGGCGGGCAGCGGCAGCGACCGCCTTTTCGAGTGAGGTGCTTTGGCCGTCGACCAGCGGTTCGGGGACGATGGGCGCACGCGCGAAATCGGCGCGCGCACGCGCGCAGCCATTGCGTGTGACCCTGAAGCTTCGATCAACGGTTTGCCGCAACTTGAGATCGTCGCAAAGCAACGAACAGAAAGGGCATACGGCGTCGACGGCTGCAGTAGTCTCGGATTTGCGGTTGGCCCCGGATCTCGGTGGCATGATTTCGCTCCCTGCCAAAGGCAGGATTTACAATATTGCTAACAACGAAATCCACGCTCGCAACCACCATGGATTTTTCACTTCGAGTACGTTATCACAGTCGCCATATCCGCTCTATCCTATCGCCTTTCTCTTTGCGGTCTTTGCGTCTCTACGAGAGTCTCATCGACGGGTATTAGTCTCGCCAAGCCGCCAAGCACGCTAAGGGTTCAATGTTCTTTCTCGACAGCCGCTGCCGTTTCCCCCTTTGCTTGCTTTGCGTCTCCGCGAGAGGTTCATCGAGGGTCGCTTGGCACCGCGGCGGGGGCGTCTCGAAACACCAGGGCGAAACTGGCCCCCCGAAATCCTTTCCTGCGTAGTACCGTTGCGCCGGGCACACTATAATGCCTCGCGACAATTTCGATCCTGAACTTGAGTTGTGACTTCAGCCCGAACAACCGTGCGAATCGAAACACCCGCGCGTCTGCATCTCGGTTTCCTGGATCTGGGCGGTACGCTCGGCCGACGGTTCGGCGGTATCGGATTGTCGGTTCGACCCCTGACGACGATCGTCAGGGCCATGCCGCACGCCGGCTTGGAAGTCGTCGGCGAATGCAGTGAGCGGGCGCGCCGTTTCGTCGAAACCCTGCTTGAGCGCTTGCGGCTCCCCCCTGAAATTCGCGTCTGCATCGACACGGCTATTCCCCCGCACACGGGTCTCGGATCCGGTACGCAATTGGCACTCGCCACAGCGACAGCGGTGGCCCGAGTATTCGGGTGTAAGCCGCCGGCCGCTGAGCTCGCTCAAATCCTCGGCCGGGGCAAGCGTTCGGGTATCGGGCTCGGTCTGTTCGAACGAGGGGGGCTCGTCGTCGACGGCGGACACGGTGCGGCGACGTCGATCCCGCCCGTCGTCAGCCGACTCGATTTTCCCGAGGAATGGCGCGCCGTTCTGATTCTCGATCCGGGCAGCGCTGGACTGAGCGGTCGCGCGGAAATCGAGGCGTTTCGCGCCTTGAAGCCCATGGACGCGGCAACCGCCGGGCATCTGTGCCACGTGACCTTGATGGGGCTTTTGCCGGCCGTGGCGGAGCGGGATTTCGACGCGTTCAGCGCGGCCGTCGGGGATATACAGGGGGTCGTCGGCGATTATTTCGCGGCCGTACAGAATGGCCGTTATACCAGTGCTCCAGTTCGCGAGGCGCTCAAGCTCTGCGTGCGCGAATTCGGATTGAAAGGCGTTGGACAAAGCAGTTGGGGGCCGACTGGCTTCGCGTTCGCCGAAAGCGATGACAAGGCCACCGCCCTCATCGATGCGCTCAACGGTGCGTTCAATGAAGCGGGCACGCTTACCTTCCGTAAATGTGAACCATGCAACCGGGGCGCCATCGTATCCGGGACCGTGGAGCAGCGGCCGCGCCCGCGATCGATAAGCGCGTACTGATCGTCGCACGCTCGGCGCGCGTGCTCGCTCATGCTGCCGTCGAAGGGGGTTGGTCGCCCTGGGTTATCGACCCGTTCGGTGATCTCGATACCCGTGCTGTGGCGTATGGCGTGATCCAATTGACGGATCTCGTCGATTTCCAGTTTGACGAAAAAACTCTGCTGAAGGCCATCGGGGTGCTTCAGCACCAAGCGGGGCCGATGCCCGTTGTATTAGGCAGCGGGTTCGAAGCGCGCGCGGAGGTGGTGGCCGCGATCGCGAGTCGTAGCCAGATCCACGGCAACGGTCCTGAAGTCATATCCAGTCTGGCGGATATGCCCGCCATCTACCGGCGTCTCGATGCAGATAACGGCGTGTGCATGCCGCTTACCTTGAACAATCGCGCTGGCGATGACCATGCATGGCTTGTCAAGGCGTCCGGACACACGGGCGGCGCCCACGTTCGCTTCGCCAAGGATCGGGATTCGCCCGGTGCAGGCTACTATTTCCAGCAGTACGTACCAGGCCGGAGCATATCGGGGCTGTTCATCGCGGGCGTTTCGGGGTCGTGTCTGTGCGGCATTTCTGCGCACCTGCAATGGCGTATGGATCCCGTGCGATCATTTCGATATGAAGGCGCTCGAACCCTTGCCGAGGCGCCCGATTCCTTACTGAACAGGGTTCAAATAACGGGCGCCGAGGTCGCGCGGAAGTTGGGTATCATCGGTTGCTTCGGGATGGATTTCATTCAACGCGCCGATGACGATGTCAGTCTGATCGATATCAATCCGCGGCCGACGGCAACCCTCGACCTCTACAGCGACAAGGGAGCGATCTTCAATGCCCACATGACGGCTTGTACCAACGGTGAGCTCTTGTATAGTAGACCCGCACGCGCAAGGACCTGCGGCCATCTCGTGCTCTATGCTGACACCTCGTGGACGATCCCCGCAAGGATCGTGTGGCCGCATTACGTCGCCGATCAGCCGGCAGCGGGTAATGTGATCGGTGCGGGCGCGCCCTTGTGTACGCTTCACGCGAGCGCAGACTCCGCCAGGAACTTAATGTCTGCCCTGGAAGGACTCTACGATAGTTTCCGCGAATTCGTCGACCTATATCGCGAAGGTGTGGTTCCGCGAGAAAAAAGGATAAGAGCATTGTGATGAGGAGGCGTGATGTCTAAGCTTGAGCTCGATGGGGTGTGCAACGTGAACGAGAGCGTTCAACCGCTCGTTCGCGAACTCGTATCGAACGCCGCGAGCTTTCGCGTCCAAGTCAGCCGCTTGGATAACGGCGTCTGCATGGTTGACGCCGGGATCGGCGTACCGGGGGGTCTCGAGGTGGGACGTTTGATCAGCGAGATCTGCATGGGTGGCCTGGGGCGGGTCGTGATATCCGGCGCTGCGCCCTTCAAGCGCTGGCGATGGCAGGTCGACGTAACTGCGAGTCACCCGGTAATCGCTTGCCTCGGGTCGCAGTACGCCGGCTGGAGTCTGAGCCACGGTGAAGGCAAGTCGGCGTTTTTCGCGCTCGGATCGGGACCCGCGCGGGCCATGGGCAGCCGCGAAGACCTGTTCGATGAAATTGGCTACCGCTCTCCGCCAGGCGATACCGTGATCGTTCTCGAAGTCGACAAGATCCCGCCGATCGAAATCACGGACAAGATAGTCGAACGCTGCGGTATCACGCCCGCGCAACTTACCGTCATCCTAACCCCGACGACGAGTCTCGCAGGCGGCGTGCAAATCGTCTCGCGTGTGCTCGAAGTCGCTTTGCACAAGATCCACGAACTTAAATTTCCGTTGGAAGATTTCGTCGACGGATCAGCCGCCGCGCCGCTGCCGCCGCCGGCGCCTGATTTCATGACGGCCATGGGTCGAACCAACGATGCGATCCTCTTTGGCGGCCACGTGCACTTGTACGTGAATACGAGTGACGAAAAGGCGGAAGAACTTGCGCGGCAACTACCGAGCGCGTCGTCGCGCGATTTTGGAAAACCGTTCGCACAGGTATTCAAAGAGTACGAATACGATTTCTACAAAGTCGATCCCATGCTCTTCTCGCCTGCCAAAGCAACGGTAACGAGCATGGAAACCGGTCATAGTTTCGAATCCGGTGAAATTCACGAAGCATTGTTGGAACAGTCTTTTTCCGACTGATATGCGATCTGATTCCAAGCCCGACGTCGTTATTTTCACAGACGAACCCGGATGGCACGGCGCGTCTTTGCAGACCTGGTTTGCTGAGCAGGGTCTGCGCGCGGCCTTTGTGTCGCTCAAGGAATGCTACGTCGATCTCGAGGCATCGGCCAGTGGTTTATCGATCCCGGGCTTCGACGGACGACTTCCGGACGGCGCTTTCGTGCGCGGTGTGCCGGGAGGATCCCTGGAGGAGATCGTATTGCGCCTTGATTTTCTCCATCAGCTGGCCGCGCTCGGACTTCCGGTATTCAATTCCGGGCGGACCATAGAACGCACCGTCGACAAGGCAATGACGAGCCTGCTGCTGCGGCATCACGACGTCCCGACACCGGTGACTTTCGTCAGCGAGTCCGTGGAGACCGCAATGGAGTTTGTCCGCCGGCAGCTTTCGCTCGGTAGAACCTTGGTGAAGAAACCGCTGTTCGGATCTCAGGGCAAGGGTTTGCGTCGCGTGGAATCGCCGGGCGACTTGACTCATTTACTGCCGGGCGAGGTCGCTTACCTGCAGGAATTTATCGCGATCGGTGACGGTCCGTTCTGCGATTGCCGCGTGATGGTCGTCGATGGCGAGGCCATAGCGGCGATGGAACGGCGCAGTCATCATTGGATCACGAATCGCGCACAGGGCGCGGACTGCCGCTCCATTCCATTGCAGGACAAGCTGGCACAACTCGCAGAAAATGCCGCGGCGGCAGTGTCCGCGGACTACGCCGGTGTCGATCTCATGCGCACGGTGGACGGGAGCTGGCTGGTAACTGAGGTCAATGGAATTCCTGCCTGGCGGGGGCTTCAACGTGCGACCGGCATCGACGTCACGGCCATGCTGGGTCATGCGTTTTTGACTCGCCTCAGACGTCGTGTCGCCGCGCTGGACAGACATTACGAATGAGAGGAGGCGAAGTTGTTTGCAACGGTAGACGCCATTCGCCCGCAGGCGGGCCCCTACAATTCGAGGTTTCACCAGCCGATTGGAGACAGCCTGGCGGAGGCTTCAACGTGTGACTGGCATCGACGTCGCGGCCCTGCTGGGGCATGCGGTTCTGACCCGCCTTAGACGCGGTGTCCCCGCGCTGAATAGACGTTCCGAATGATGCGAGCCTTCGTTGCCTGGGGCGGAGGACTTGATTCGCACGCAAGCGGGCTCCTGCAAAAAATGATTTCGTCGCATCATCCTGGCACCGTAGGAGCCCGCTTGCGTGCGAATTTAAATCTGTTTCGTAAATCGGAATAGGTAATTAGCGTGCAAGGCGAAGACCGCGCCGGTTCGTTAGCGGAGCGTGTTGAATCCATCTTCGCGAAGGCGTGCCGTCTCGACGTCGTCGCTATCAAGCCCGGGAACGTCAGCTTGTGTTCCGATGGTCACGGTATGCGGGCGGAGGATTTTCTCATCAGTGCGAGAGCCGCCGCTCCGGTATTGGCAGAACCTTCGCTCACCGTTGGCGAGCGCATTCGGACTGCGATCGCTGCCACGGGCGCTGCCGTCGAGTGCAATACCAACCTGGGCATCGTTCTCCTGCTCGCGCCGATCGCTAACGCCGTACTGGAGAGGAGAGGCGACGATCTTCGCGCGAGCCTGGCAGAGGTGCTCGAAAATCTAACGGTCGACGATGCGAAGCATTGTTATGCTGGCATCCAATTAGCCAAACCGGCGGGAATGGGGGTGGTTCCCGAGCAGGACGTATCGCAAGAACCGGACGCGAATTTGGGAGAGGTCATGCGTCTCGCCCATTCAAGGGACACGATCGCTCGCCAATACATTACAGATTTCGAGGACGTATTTTGTACGGGCTTACCGAACCTGTTTCACTACCGTGCGCGATGGCATTCTTTGGCGTGGGCTTGCAGCGCTTGTTACTTGAGCTTCCTGAGTTTGCATCCGGATTCGCACGTCGTTAGAAAGCACGGTTCGGTCGTGGCTGAGGAGGTGCGGCAGCGCGCCCGGGAGGTGGCAAAGGCCCTTAAAGCGTGCGAGAATCCCCGGCGGCTCAGACCCGTACTCACCGCATTTGATGATGAGCTTAAAACAAGGGGCGTCAACCCGGGAACAAGCGCAGATCTAACGGTTGCAAGCGTGTCCGTATTGTTGCTTCAAGAACGCCTACATAAAAAATAAAGCATAAAAACGCGCCTGCCACCGGCGCGTAAAACCGCTGACGAGGTGTTGGCGTAATGTCCATTTTCAAAGCACTCTTTGGGACTCAACCTGAGGAATCCGCAGCACTAGAAGGAGAACAAAGCATGGCAGTTGTTGATCGAGTACTTACAGGTGAATCGCTGGTTGGCGACGGCAACGAGGTAGCCCATATCGATTTGATCATGGGACCGCGCGGAAGCGCTGTCGAAACCGCATTCTGTAATTGTTTAACGAATAACAAGGATGGTTTCAGCAGTCTGATGGCCGTCGTCGCACCGAATCTGGCCACCAAGCCCAATACGGTTATGTTCAACAAGGTCACGATTAAGGGCTCGAAGCAGGCGGTTCAAATGTTTGGCCCGGCGCAGCGCGCCGTCGCCATGGCGGTTGCCGACAGCGTCGAGGATGGAACGATTCCCGTGGCAGAAGCCGACGATATTTTCATTTGCGTCGGTGTCTTCATCCATTGGCTGGCCGAAGACGACGCCAAGATCCAAGACTATAACTATCAGGCGGTGAAAGAATCGATTCAGCGCGCCATCGCCCGTGAGCCCAAGGCATCGGATGTCGTGGCGCAGAAGGGATCTGCCGAGCATCCGTTCGCGGCGCATAGCTGACGATTTTTCGAGGTGGGGTTGACCTGCCGGTCGACAATGACGCCCCGCTTAGCGGGGCGTTTTTTTACGCGCGGGCCAGTTTGTGGCCATCCACAAAGAGTAACTCTCGCTAAGACGCAAAGCTCGCAAAGTAATAAGTGATTGTTATTATCATATTGATTCTTTCTTGGCGTCTTGGCGAGAGAAATATTGACGTTTATAGATGGGTTCTAGTTAGACCATCCGTCGAGTCGCAGACTTCGGATGCCACCGTTATGCAGCGCGGTGGCGACCAGCGCGCCACTGATGCCGAACTCGGCGAGCCGGCGTAGATCGTCTTCATCGCGTACGCCGCCGGCGGCGTATATCTTGTGCCCGCCGGCGGTTTCATGCAGCTCTTTGAGGCCGTCCCAGTCGGGCCCGCTTTCCGTGCCGACCCGGCTCAAGTTCATGTGAATAATCCGCTCGGGCCAGGTGTTCGGTTGCTCGAAGATGTCCGGGCAGCCGATCAGAGCGGCGCCCGATCGATCGAGAGACAGCACGACCCGTTCCGGCGCCAGCGGCGCGCGCATTCGCTCGAACCCCGACATCGACGGAATCGATTCACTGGCGAAGACAAAATCGATGTTTGTCGTCCGTATGAACCGAGCCATCGTGTCTCTCGTAGAGAATCCCGCATCGAGCCAGATCCTGAGTTCGGGGTAAGCGGCGGCGATAGCGATGATGATGTCGTCGTTACGTGAATCGCCGGTGATGGCGTCGAGGTCGGCGATGTAAATGTTTTCGAAGGGTAGAAAATTCAAGAAACCCCGGACCACGTCCATGGGTTCCGGGGAAGCGGACAAGCGCGTGGAAATCGGTTCATAATTCGTGCGCTCACCGCGCTTCGCATGAACGACGCCGCCGCCTTTGATATCGATGACGGGAATGATTTCCATGAGTGAGTTGGGTAAGGTACCAGCATGGCTATCATAGCTCTATATCGCCCCCATTAGGCGGATTTTACGGTCGTAGCACCCATTACTGAAGACTGAATAGTCATTCGAATGTGAGACGGAATTTTGTTCGCCCGCAAGCGGGCTCCTACGGTGCCGAGATGATGCTCCGCCCCGCTTCCCCCATCACAATCGGCCTCGCAATGGGCCATGATGGGAAATCAATTAACGGCGAATTCATCCAACGTAGGAGCCCGCTTGCGGGCGAATCAAGCCCTCCTTCGGAGACAACGAAGTGTCGCATCATCCGGAACACCTATTTAGAATAGAAATGAAACCGGTAGATTTCGAACACCCGGGAACCCGGTCCCGGGACGGCTGTACTACGGAACTGACTCAAGCTACACCTGCTTCCTGATGAGTAAGCAATATTTCGGTTGGGATATTGGCGGCGCGCACTTGAAGATCGCGAAGCTCAGTGACGACGGCGATATTCTCAAGGTCCGGCAGATCGCGTGCCCCCTCTGGCGTGGCGTGGGCGAGCTATCGCGCGCCGTGGCCCTGCTGGACTTCGACATCGATGGTGAGGATGCCGTTCACGCGGTGACGATGACTGGTGAGTTGTGCGACGTGTTTGAGAATCGATCAGCCGGTGTCAAACAAATCGTCGAGTGCCTTCTGCCACATTTGAATGCTTCCGCCACGATCCGAATTTACGGCGGCTACGACGGATGGCTGAGCCCGGAACAAGCTGCCGGGCGGTATACCTTGTCGGTCGCATCGGCCAATTGGCTTGCGCTCGGAGCGTTTACCGCTGAACTCATTGGTGATGGTGTGCTCGTCGATGTCGGAAGTACGACCACCGACATCATTCCCATCATCAATGCGGAGGTTCAATGTGCAGGCAGGAACGATGCATCGCGACTCACCTGTGAAGAACTCGTGTACACCGGAGTGGTGCGTACGCCCGTGATCGCCGTTTGCCGCGCCGTCCCGTTCCGCGGACATTGGCAACACCTGGCGGCCGAGCATTTTGCGGCCATGAGCGACGTATATAGACTCCTGGGCCAGATAGAAGGTCGACATGATCTCATGCACACGGCCGATAATCGCGGGAAGGATCTGGAATCGAGTGCGAGGAGGCTAGCGCGCATGCTTGGTTGCGATTACGAACCAGATGATCTTTCGGAGATTGTCAAAGTTGCCGAGTTCATCGCGCGCACGCAACGTAATCTGGTCGATCACTCTGTCAGTTTGACTGTCAGCCGCGAACCGACCCGCTTGCATGGCCAGTTACTGGTCGGCGCGGGTGTCGGACGTTTCCTCGTGCAGCAGCTTGCGCGCTCGACCGGCGCTTCCTACCAGAGCTTCGATGCGTTGATTGGGGCCGATTCAGAGCTCGCCGAGCACGTTTCCATTGCCGCACCGGCTGTCGCGGTGGCGAAGTTGGCGTGGATGACGAATTGACGCTTTGTGAGCCCAGCGCGGTACCGGTCGCGTATTGGCACGATACGGCCGCCCGCGTGCACCGTCTTTCCCAACGTCCATGGTTTGTTCTGCTCGACAGCTGCCGCTTTTGCGATACAGCGGGTCGCTACGACATCGTGGCGTGGGATCCCGTCACCACTTTTGTCACAGAGGGTGAGGTCACGCGGATCTTCGAGAACGGCCGTTTGTTCGAATCGACGGCAGATCCCTTCGGCCTGGTGAGGGAGCGACTGGGTCGCGAAACCCGACACCCGGAATTCCCCTTTACCGGGGGTGCGATCGGATATTTTGGCTACGATCTGTCGAGGCGCATCGAACGGCTTCGCGCCACCGCCGTACATGATATCCAGATCGCCGATATGGCAGTCGGGATTTACGATCGATTCCTGCTCGTCGATCACGACGAAGGCCGTGCCTGGTTTGTTCATCGCGGTCTCCAACAAGCCGAGGTTCACGTCGCCGTTGCGCGGCTCGAAATACCCCGTACCGTAACGCCGGCCGCATTCTCGACACGCTTTACCGTCACCTCGCCGGTGCGGCGTGACATGAGCTACCGGCAGTACGCAACTGCGTTCCGGCGGATCAAGCGTTACATTCGAGACGGTGATTGTTATCAGGTCAATTTCGCACAGCGTTTTTCAGCGTCGGCCGAAGGCGATCCGTGGGATGCCTATCTGAGATTGAGAAATTTGAATGCCGCGCCCTACGCCGCTTTTTTGAAGACTCCTGGTGCTGCGGTATTGAGCTCCTCGCCGGAACGGTTTCTCCGGGTAAGCGGCGGCGAGGTCCAAACGAAACCGATCAAGGGGACACGACCGCGATCGCGCAATCCCGTCGACGATCGCAGGCTGGCGGTCGAGTTATTGCAAAGCACGAAAGATCACACCGAAAATCTCATGGTCGTCGATTTGTCGCGCAACGATTTGGGTAAAACCTGCGCGTTTGGCACCATCGAAGTACCGGAATTGTTCGAGGTGGAGTCGTTTGCTCGGGTTCATCATCTGGTCAGTACGGTACGAGGGCGGTTGCAAGAGGGTATACATGCCCTCGACGTGCTGCGCGGCTGCTTTCCCGGGGGGTCGATAACCGGTGCGCCGAAATTACGCGCGATGGAGATCATCGAAGAGCTCGAGCCAGCTCGTCGCGGCATTTATTGCGGCGCTATCGGGTACGTATCTCACGATGGGCAGATGGATACGAATATCGCCATTCGAACGCTGATCCATCACCGCGAGCGGCTTTACTGCTGGGCCGGCGGCGGCATTGTCATCGATTCCGAATTGGACGGCGAATACCAAGAAAGTCTGGACAAAGCGGCAGCCATGTTGAATCTCTTCGCCGATGCCGAAATCGAAAACATGGATCGTTAAGCTTGGCGGCGCCATGATGCAGGCGCCGGAACTGCGCCAATGGTTGAACGCCTGCGTGGAGCAAAACGGTGAAGTCCGATGCGTGCTGGTGCCGGGAGGGGGCGGTCTCGCTGATCAGGTGAGGGCGCTCCACGCAACATGGGAATTTGATGACCATGTAGCGCATGCGCTTGCGATCGAAGCCATGCGAATGAATGCGCAGGTGTTGAAGATACTTGCGCAAGAGGCCTGCTTGAGTTCGGATTTGGCGGAAATAACAAGGGCGACCGAAAAGCGCTCTACGGCGATCTGGACACCGCCTCCAGGGTTGACCATCGACGGCTTACCCGAAACCTGGGACGTGACTTCGGACAGTATCGCGCTTCACCTTGCTCATCAATTGCGGGCCGATGCCCTGCTCTTGGTCAAGTCCGTCGATGCTGATTTGCTCGGAGACGGCGTAGCAGTGGAATTGTCGCGGCAAGGATTGATAGATGATTATTTCCCTCGACTCCTCGCGCGCGACTCGCTGCCAACGACGATCGTATCGAAACATCAACACGCTGAATTTGCCCACGCGGTTCGCAACGGACAAATCTTCGGTGCCCGCGTCAACCCGTAGCGACGACGTGCGCTGAAATATTCGCCCGTAACCAGGCTCCTACGGCGCCGGGGGTTCGAAACCGAGGCATCGTAGGAGCCCGCTTGCGGGCGAATGAATTAGTACTTGGAAAGGCCTGGCGAATTAAAAAATGCCGGTGGGATTTTAGCCCCACCGGCTAATGCAGCGCATCTTAGCTCCCATGCGAGGAGGTCTGGTCTAATGCCCAATTAGTCCCAGCTAAGAGCGCCGCCGGTCTGGTACTCGGTCACTCGAGTTTCAAAGAAATTCTTCTCCTTCTTGAGGTCGATCATCTCACTCATCCAAGGAAATGGATTGGTCGCCCCCGGATATTGCTCGGGTAGTCCGATTTGGGCGCACCGTCGATTGGCTATGAATTGCAGGTAGTCTTCGAACATAACGGCGTTGAGGCCCAGGACGCCTCTCGGCACGGTGTCGTGGGCGTACGCGATTTCCAAATCGACGGCTTCACGGATCAGGGAAATCATCTGTGCCTGAAAAGATTGGGTCCAGATATGTGGATTCTCGACCTTGATCTGATTGATGACGTCGATGCCAAAGTTCATGTGCATCGATTCGTCGCGCAAGATGTACTGAAACTGCTCTGCTACACCGGTCATCTTGTTACGCCGTCCCATGGACAGGATCTGCACGAAGCCGACGTAAAAAAAGATTCCTTCGAACACCACGTAGAATGCGATGAGATCACGGAGTAAACGCTGATCGGTTTCGGGCGTCCCGGTTACGAACTGCGGATCGCCGAGGCTGTCGGTGAACTGCATGGCCCAGGCTGCCTTGTCATGGACTGTCGGAACCTCGCGATACATGTTGAAGACTTCCGCTTCGTCCAGCCCCAGGCTCTCGATGCAGTACTGGTAGGCATGTGTATGCAGTGCTTCTTCAAACGCCTGGCGCAGAAGATACTGCCGGCATTCCGGGTTCGTGATATGCCGGTAAACCGCGAGTACCAGATTGTTTGCAACCAGGGAATCGGCGGTTGAAAAGAAGCCGAGATTTCGTTTGACGATGGTGCGTTCATCATCGGTCAGCCCATTGGGATCTTTCCAAAGGCTGATGTCCGCATTCATGTTGATTTCCTGCGGCATCCAATGATTGGCGCAACCGTCCAGGTATTTCTGCCAGGCCCACTTGTATTTAAACGGCACGAGTTGGTTCAAATCAGCCCGGCAGTTGATCATTTTCTTGTCGTCGACGATCAGACGACGCGCTCCAAATTCGACCTGTTCGAGGCCGGTTACAGTAAGTTCGCTGTCATTATTCGCATCCGAAACCGTGTCGGGAGCTCGATCGATCACGGGCGCCGGCGAAACCGTCGGCGTCTGTATAACGGAATTCGCGACCCGTTCCTCAGCCCGCTCGACCGTGGCCAGCGCCTCGCTGGCCATCATCGCCTTCGCACTAGGCGTCTCTTTTGCGCCTTTGAATTTCGCAACTGGATCATCCCAATTCAGCATTAATATCTCCCTGAAAATTTCACAACCGCGCCTATTGACAGGCGTCGCAATCCAGGTCCACTACCGAGCACACTATGGGTGCTTCTTGTTTCTCCGTCGGGACCGTATTGATCATTCCGCCGACCGCGTTGAGTTTGCCGTCCGCCAAAGTGCTTTTTTCGACATGGGTCGCGCCCAAGGTACGCAGGTAGTAAGTCGTCTTGAGGCCGCGCACCCATGCCAGCTTGTACAGGTTATCGAGCTTCGCGCCATTCGGTTCTGACATGTACAGATTCAAGGATTGCGACTGGTCCAGCCATTTCTGACGGCGCGATCCCGCCTCGACCAGCCATCGAGGGTCGACCTCGAAAGCAGTGGCGTAGATCTGTTTGAGGTCGTCGGGAATGCGATCTATCTGGGCCACGCTTCCGTCGTAATACTTGAGATCGTTGACCATGACCTCATCCCATAATTGGCGTCCCTTCAATTCATCAACGAGGTACATATTGACGACCGTGAAGTCACCCGAGAGGTTCGCTTTCACGAACAAATTCTGATAGGTGGGCTCGATGGACTGACTGATGCCGCAGATGTTCGAAATCGTCGCTGTCGGTGCTATCGCCATGCAATTGGAATTGCGCATACCTGTGTGTTCGACACGCTCGCGTAGCTTCGCCCAATGCATGCTTGAGTCGCGGTTCATGTCGTGGTATTCGCCCCGGCCTTCGTCGAGAAGACTGATGGAGTCGATGGGGAGGATGCCCTTGCTCCACAGCGAACCGTCGAAACTCGGGTAAACGCCGCGCTCCGCTGCCAGGTCGGTAGA
>JAYYZW010000113.1:0-9182 GCA_036339995.1 Pseudomonadota bacterium | reverse complement strand
GAGTAAATGGTGGGCCCGGTAGGACTCGAACCTACGACCAAGGGATTATGAGTCCCCTGCTCTAACCAACTGAGCTACAGGCCCCAAATGAATTTGCGGAGTTTAGAGTAGAAAGCGATCAGGTTGAACATGATGTGTCCGCAATCTGAAGACAGTACGATTGCATCCTCATCCCCCGAATGAAAAGCGGGAGGCCTTGGCCTCCCGCTGAACGTCCATATCGTGATCTTTCTTCAGTCGAGAAAGGTTCTCAACCGTTCCGAACGCGACGGATGCCGCAACTTGCGCAGCGCCTTGGCTTCTATCTGTCGAATCCGTTCACGCGTCACGTCGAACTGCTTGCCGACTTCCTCAAGCGTGTGATCCGTATTCATATTGATGCCGAAGCGCATCCTGAGCACTTTCGCCTCGCGTTGCGTCAAGCCAGCGAGGACCTCGCGCGTACTTCGGCAGAGGCCTTCGAACATCGCTGAATCGACCGGAGCGTCGGTATTCTGGTCCTCGATGAAATCGCCCAGGTGAGAATCTTCGTCGTCGCCGATGGGCGTCTCCATCGAGATCGGTTCCTTGGCGATCTTCAGCACCTTGCGGATCTTGTCTTCGGGCATCTCCATGCGATCGGCCAGTTCCTCGGGCGACGGCTCACGGCCTTTCTCTTGAATGATCTGCCGGGAAATGCGGTTGAGCTTGTTGATCGTCTCGATCATGTGGACCGGAATTCGAATCGTGCGCGCCTGATCAGCGATCGAACGCGTGATTGCCTGCCTGATCCACCAGGTCGCGTAAGTCGAAAATTTATAGCCGCGACGGTATTCGAACTTGTCGACCGCTTTCATCAGGCCGATGTTGCCCTCCTGAATGAGGTCGAGAAACAAGAGGCCGCGGTTCGTGTATTTTTTGGCGATGGATATCACCAGGCGTAGATTGGCCTCGACCATTTCCTTTTTGGCGCGCCGCGCTTTCGCCTCACCAATCGACATGCGGCGATTAATGTCCTTGATCGCGCCTATCGTAACGGCGTTGCTTTCTTCGATTTCCAGCAGCCGCTTCTGAGCCGCCTGAATATCCGGCCGCCATTCCCTGATCGCGCTTGCATAGGGTTTCTTCTTGCGTAAGACCGAGCGCAGCCACTTGGGATTGCTTTCGGCATCAATGAATACACCCAAAAAATCCTTGCGCGGCATGCGGCATTGCTTGACACAGATTTCTAGGATGATTTTTTCCTGCCGGCGGATTGATTCGACGATCCCGCGGACGTGAGCCGTCAGCTTCTCGGTGATTTTCGGAACGAGTTTGAACTCGAGGAACTTGTCCTGAAGTGCCGTGCGCAGCGTTTCAGTGCGTTTGTGGTTGCGGCCGTTACGCTTGGTCGAATTCTGCACCTTCTTGAAGATCTTGGCGTATTGGGCGAACCGTTCAGCAACTTCCTCTGGATCGAGAGCGGGCGGCCCATCATCATCGTCGTCCGAAGAATCGGTCGAATCCGATGGTTGTCGTGGCTGCGGGATTACAGTTTCAGCGCTGTAATCGATGAAACCGCTCATAATGTCCGTGATCTTGATCTCACCCGCACTAGCCCTGGCGTATTCAGCAAGAAAGCGTTCCGAGACTGTCGGGAAATCGGTGAGAGCGGACAGAACCTGGTTCAATCCATCTTCGATTCGCTTGGCGATCTTTATTTCGCCCTCGCGGGTCAACAAGTCCACCGTCCCCATTTCGCGCATGTACATACGCACGGGGTCGGTGGTTCGCACGAACTCGTTGTCGACCGCTGCGAGCGCCGCAGCTGCCTCTTCGGCGGCTTCCTCGTCGACGTCATTGTCGTTCAACAGCATGGCATCGAGATCCGGTGGCGTCTCGTGAACCTTGATCCCCATGTCGTTGATCATGTTGATGATGACTTCGATCTGTTCAGGATCGACGATATCGTTCGGCAAGTGGTCGTTGACCTCGTGATAGGTCAGAAACCCCTGCTCTTTGCCCTTCGAAATGAGCAATTTGAGCTGGGATTGTTGGCCCGACTTATCGATTTCTTCCAATGCTTCCATCGATTCTTGCTTACCCTTCGTCAAAGTTTTTGCTTCTTTGGTCAATCTATAACAGCCTTTTTAGAGTCAACGAGTTAAGTTGACCATTGAAAGTTTAAAGTACCATTGAAAGTTTAGTATAAAGTGGGGAAATCGCTAGTTGCACGAACGCAACAAAGCAGCCGGTAATTATAGGCTGGAATGAGGCTGAATGGCCAGCCGATTTTGGGCCTCGGTATAACGGTAAAGTGCGATCGGCCGTCGTATCGGGCGAGGCTTTGCCTTTGGGAAGCCTGTCGGAAGCGACGCCACCTGAATCCCCGCGACTTTATCAGGAGGTAGGCCGCCCGGGTCCTCCCCGGTGGTAATTTCTGACGATCTCTTTCTGCTCGTCGGTCAAATCGTTCAAAGGAATCGCGGTGAGGCGGCGGAAGCGTCGGTCTTCTGCTTTTTCTGTCAGGCGCGCGAGAGCGCCCTTGAGCTCGGTCTCCATCGCCTCGTCCGAAAGATTCAGATCGAGCGCGGCAAGCGCGGCAAGCTGTCCTTCATGTTCCCGGCCCCGCCATCGCTCGAGAATGCCCGCAGTCGTGGCAGTGCTTACGGTTTCGACGGTTCTCCACGTTTGCAGCAAGAGGGTACTGTCATCAAGTTCACGTTCGAGAAATTCCGCCGTGTCGGCATCGAGAAGCCGTGCGAGAGACGGACGTTGCAACAGCAGCGCGAGGACGCGTTCCTCCAGCGTACGCGTGGTGAACTTGACCAGGCCGCTCCGTGGGGGCGTGTTATCAAACCGGCGCATTCCTTTGAACAAATCCTGTCGAATCATGCGTTCGTCGATAAGCGTCAATTGATGAAGGAGTTGGATACCGGCGCCGCGATGGCCCTCGCCCGGAATCTTAAGTAGATAGGGTTTGGCGCGAGCGACGAGGCGGGCACGCCCCTCTCCGCTGGCCAGGTCCACCTCCGCTTTGAGTTTGTCCAATAGGTATTCGGACAGCCCGAAATTCCTCGAAACACGGAACAAGCCGTCGACGCCGTGCGCGCGAACTGCCGTGTCCGGGTCATGACCGTCGGGCAGGAACACGAATCTCACCTGGCGATTTCCCTCCATCAGGGGAAGCGAAATTTCGAGTGCTTTCCACGCGGCGCGTTCTCCCGCCGCGTCGCCGTCGAAACAGAAGATGACTTCCGGTACGTGACGGAACAACTGGTCGAGATGATCCGACGTGACGGCGGTGCCGAGGGTTGCGACGACGTTGCTCATGCCGAACTGATGCATGGCGATTACATCCATGTAACCTTCCACCACGATCAGCTCAGTCAGCGTCCCGCGTGCATCGAGCGCTTCGTGCAAGCCGTAGAGTTCACGCCCCTTGTGAAATACTTCCGTTTCCGGGGAATTCAGGTATTTCGGCTCGCCTACGTCGATTACACGCCCGCCAAAACCGATCACCCGCCCCCTGCGGTCGCGAATGGGGAATATGATGCGTTCGCGGAAGCGGTCGTAATAGCCGCCGTGCTCCCGGCGAATGACGAGACCAGCCCGTTCGAGTTGCTCCTCGCCGGCGCCGTCGGTCGACATCGCCGCGAGTAGATTGTTCCATCCGGCCGGCGCGAAACCGAGGCGGAATTTTTTGGCGATCTGACCGCTGATGTCACGTGCTTTCAAATAGTCCACTATGCGGCTGCGGTCCGCGTGATTGCGTAACTGGGTTTCGTAGTACCCGCAGGCCTGCTCCAATAATTCAAAGACCTCGCGCGTCGGTACTGCCCGTTCGCGGCCGGCTTCTCGTGGCACCTCCAATCCGGCGATTTGAGCGAGTTCTTCCACCGCCTCGATGAATTCGAGGTTTCGATAGTTCATCAAAAATCCGATCGCCGAACCGTGGGCGCTACAGCCGAAGCAATGATAGAACTGCTTTTCCCGGCTGATCGTGAATGATGGGGTTTTCTCGTCGTGAAACGGACACAATGCCTGAAAGTCCCGACCCGCTTTGCGCAGCGGCAGGTGAGATTCGATGAGGTCGACGATATCGATTCGAGTCAATAGATCGTCGATAAAATGTTCCGGAATACGACCCGCCATGTCCCTTCACGTAGGCTGCTAGTTCAGAGATTTTAAGCAGCGCAGGGCGCCGGCAGAAGCGGTGCTGTACCAGGCGGTACGAAATTCAGCCGATCAGGCGGCATTTCACCTTGGCGCTGACTTCGGCCATGTCCGCGCGTCCCCTGAGCTCGGCCTGTACGTGGCCCATGACCTTACCCATGTCCCGCATGCTGGTCGCACCGGTGGTGCCGATAGCGGCCTCGATACGGGCGTCGACTTCATCATCCGACAGTTGTTCAGGCAGATAGCCGGCTATGAGATCGAGTTCGAAGCGCTCGATCTCGACCAAGTCGCTACGGCCGGCCGGTTCGAACTGAGCGATCGATTCACGGCGCTGCTTCGCCATTTTTGTCAACACCCCAACGGCCGCCTCCTCATCGAGTTCGGCGCGGTTATCGATTTCGAACTGCTTGACGGCGGCGACGATCAACCGCAAGGCTTTTAGCTTTACTTTCTCGCGCGCCTTGAGTGCAGTTATTACGTCCTGATTCAGACGTTCTTTGAACGGAAGGCTCAAATGGCGGGGTTCGCTCAATAAGGCCGTGTACGCCGTAGCATCGACCTGGCCGCCTTTTTCTGCCAGCGCTTGACGGCAGCAGCGGCTTTTCGCTTTCTAACCTGTGTCGGCTTCTCGTAATATTCACGGCGGTGGACTTCTGCGAGCACTCCGGCTTTTTCGCAGGCCCGCTTGAACCGCCTGATGGCGATATCAAACGGTTCATTTTCTCGAACACGAACGGTCGGCATACCTTGGACTCAATTCCTATTGTTATGGCTGTTTCAGAAAGGTAACCATAAATTATAATGTCGATTGATAACGAAGTCGATGACTGCATTTTGGGGTGGCGGATCTGACCGTGCGGGTACTAGGCGTCGAAACCAGCTGCGATGAAACGGGTATTGCGGTCTATCAACAAGGCTGCGGCATTCTCGTCGAGCGCGTCTTCAGCCAGATCGATATCCATGCGCGATACGGGGGCGTCGTTCCAGAGCTCGCTTCGCGCGATCACGTACGCAAGCTGGCGCCGCTACTCGAAGACGCCCTGTCCGATGCCAGTCTGGGGCCCGCCGATCTCGACGGCGTTGCCTATACTGCCGGTCCCGGACTCGCCGGGGCGCTGCTGGTCGGTGCGGGATTTGCCCGTTCGCTGGCCTGGAGTCTGAACGTGCCAGCCTTGGGCGTGCACCACATGGAGGGCCATTTACTGGCACCCATGATGGTGGGCGACGGACCGGAGCCGCCCTTTCTCGCGCTGCTCGTTTCCGGCGGGCACACGATGTTCGTCAACGTGGCCAAATTGGGATGCTACGAAATCCTGGGTGAAACCTTGGACGACGCTGCCGGCGAAGCGTTCGACAAGGTCGCGAAGATGCTTGGCCTCGGATATCCAGGGGGGCCGGCCGTCGAAGCGCTAGCGCTGCAGGGCGATCCGGAGCGATTTCAATTCCCAAGACCGATGACCGACCGACCAGGCCTCGACCTGAGCTTTAGCGGGCTGAAAACTTGCGTCCTAAATGCCGTCCGCGATTCGCTTCCGAAGGGCCAGGTCGGTGCCGATATCGCGCGCGCGTTCAGTGATGCCGTAATCGATACCTTGGTCATCAAGTGCCGGCGTGCGATCGGGCAAACCGGAATAAAGCGACTGGTCGTCGCGGGGGGTGTCAGTGCCAACGCGGCACTGCGGGCCCGCTTGACCGCGCTCGCAGACGATCTTTGCGCGACAGTTCATTTTCCGCCGTTGAAATATTCGACCGATAACGGGGCGATGATCGCCTACGCCGGTTTTCGTCGGTTGAACGCGGGCCAGCAGGACGGATCCGGATACAGCGTGCGGCCGCGTTGGCCAATGTCCGAACTCGAACCGCCGTTCCGAACGTGATCCGCTCAGGGTTTCTGTCCGATTTTCTTCTCGCCGCCCTTCGCCAGATTGCTGATGTTGCCGCGATGGCGCCAGAAGACTAGGGACGACATGGCGGCGAGTACCCCCACGGACAGCGGCGGTTCGCCGACGAAAAACGCGGCGAGGGGCGTCGCGGCCGCTGCAGTTAGCGCGGCGAGCGACGAATAGCGTATGAGCAAGGCCATCGACAACCATACGACGATGAAAGAAAGGCCGATCCATGGATTGAGCGCGAGATTGACGCCGACGAATGTGGCTACGCCCTTACCGCCTCTGAAGGCGTAATAGATCGGGTACAAATGGCCGAGAAACGCGGCGCAAGCCACGAAGGTCAATCCCGGCGCGGCGATGCCGAGCGCGTGTCCCGCGGCGACGGCGATGACACCCTTGCCGACGTCCCCGAGGAGGGTAGCTGCGGCTGCGGTTTTGCCGGCGTGGCGCAACACATTGGTCGCACCCGGGTTGCCTGAGCCGACCTTACGCGGGTCGGCCACGCCCAGCAGCTTGCACACGACGATCGCGGTGGAAACTGATCCCAGGAGGTAGGCGCTGACGATAAGCACTGCGAGCACGGTCACAAACGTATTGCAACTGATGAGGCGCAATGGTTCAAGCTAGCAGCCTGTCGGACTTAGGGAATCGTAGCGAGGCGGTTGGGAGAGCGGTCTGGGAGGTGTCATGGTTTGCGGCGAATAGTGGTTCTATTTAGTAAAAAATTCGTCGGGAACGAATTTTCGCGAAGCCCCGCCGGGGAGAAGTGCAGGGACGCGCTGAACAAAACCATGGCTTATCTGGACCGCGACCCCAACGCCGTACGACTGCATGGATGCAGGAGATAGAGCAATGCAGGAGCAATTGCCGAGTAGATTCTTCCTAAGTCCGACAGGCTGCTTGGGCCAACTTTGTTAACATCGCGCGTCAATCGAGGCGCTTCGAAAAATGGATATCATTTATCTTCACAATCTCCGGGTCGAAACAGTCATCGGCGTGTGGGAATGGGAACGCCGCATCCGCCAAACCCTGCTCATCGATATCGATCTGGGCGTGGATGTTTCTCGGGCGGGCGAAACCGACGACATCGCCGATACCGTCGACTACAAGGCCGTCAGCGATCGCGTGATCGATTTTACAGCCGGAAGTGATTTCCACTTGATCGAAGCGCTTGCTGGCCAGATCGCCGCGATTGTGCTGAAAGAATTCAACGTGGGTTGGATCCGGGTGCAGATCAACAAGCAGGGTGTCGTCCGGCACGTGAGGGACATCGGGGTCATCATAGAGCGGGGCGAACACGATTAAATATCGTTTTACGCGGCGCCGGCGCCGGTATCGGCGGCAAGCTGAAGCCGAGATCGACTATCGAGCTGGTACTCGACTTGACCGCGCTCTTTCCATTAAGGTTCTAGTACCGTCATGCTGAAATCAGTGTTCCGCTACCTGATTCTGATTATTCTCGCGTTCCTGCTCGCGTCGTGTACCTCGCTTCCCTCGATAGCGACTCAATCGCGTTCGATATCACTCGACGCCAGCCTATCGATTTACCGGAAAATGATTCGCTGGGGATATTACGATGAAGCCGCTAAATACCTTCGCACTAGCGACGGGTCGGTGGCCTCGCCTGACCTCGATCGCGTCGCCCAATATCGAGTGACTAACTACAATATGGGTGACCAGTTAATCGCCGACAACGGTAAGGAAGCGCGGGTCATCGCCATGATCGAGTATTACGAACTCGATTCCGGCGTAATCCACACTTTACGTGACGAGCAGCATTGGTGGTACGACGAAGACGAAAAGCGCTGGTATCTCGGATCGCTTTTACCGGGCTTCGGGCTTGAGTAGGTGTTCATCTATAAACGCCAATATTTCTCTCGCGAAGGCGCAAAGACGCCAAGAAAGCGGTGAGTATAATTTTGATAACAAAAACTTGCCGTTTTGTGATCTTTGCGACTTGGCGAGAATCATTCTTTCTGGACGGGTTCTAATCACTGACGCTTGGCATCGGTGCACCGAGGCTCAGATACGGACGATACGACCACCGTCCACGTTAAGGGTATGTCCCGTCACGAACCTCGCTTGTGCGAGATAGCACACGGCCTCGGCAATGTCCTCCGGCGTGCCGTGTCGCTGCAACGGCGTCGAGCGGATCGTATTCTCTTTCACTGCTTCGCTTTCATTGTTTGCCCATAGGATTGCACCGGGGGAAACACAATTCACCCGAACCTCTGGCGCCATGTCGATTGCAAGCGAACGAGTAACGGCGAGGATCCCCGCTTTCGATGCACAGTAAGCCGAATACTCGAGCCGAGGGCGCTCGCCGTGAATGTCGGCGATATTCACGATTGAACCCGAAGAGCGCTTAAGCCATTCGGCGACTCGAATCGACAAAAAATACGGTGCGCGCAGATTGATTGCCTGGATTCGTTCCCAGGTGGCAACATCGATTTCGTCGAGCGGTGTTTTGTCAAAAACAGAAGCATTATTGACCAATAAGTCAAGCCGGGACCAGTTTCGTCGAATCGAATCGGCCAGGGTCATTGCGGCATTCTCGGCGGTGAGATCCTGCTGCACGCTGATCGCTGAATCCGCCCGTATTTGATTGAGATCGTCAACGAGTGTGTGTGCCGCGTTCGACGATCGGTGGAAATGGACGATGACTCTGTAACCCCGGCTATGAAGAACGCGAGCCATAACGGCACCCAGGCGTTTCGCGGCACCCGTCACGAGTGCGACCTGTCGATCCTCTACAGGCATGGACTTATCTCAAAATTATCCGCATGTGCGTTGTGCCCTGAAAGCGCGATGGCAAGACGCAGGGCTGAGCTCCGCTATGTTCAAGCGCTGCAACGAAGTCAGCGCGCTTTCAGGGCGCAACCCGGGGCCTAAGGCTATTTTCGCGCATTTCGGCGTTGCTCGTCGCTCATTTAGCGGTGCTAAACAACGCTCCACGCGCCTTGATACTCTGCGAAAATGGCCCCCGGCGCCCGCGCGGCTAGTTTTGAGATAGGTTCTTGTCATATCGAAAGTCCCTCAGAGCATCAAGGCGCTGATGATGTAGTCTGCAAACAGTACTGAAATCGAGGACGCAACCACCGCGTCGGTGGTCGTGCGGCTTACGCCTTCAGCGCCGTAAGCCGCACGGTGATCCAA
>JAYYZW010000112.1:0-7717 GCA_036339995.1 Pseudomonadota bacterium | reverse complement strand
CGTCACGGCGATACTGATCAACAGCATTGCCGTTGTACTATGCGGTCGCGGATTAGCGAGCGCGCTCAGAATGTCGGCGAGGTAAAATGCTCCGTGGACCTGCATTTGTTATCCACAACAACTTCTCCCCCATCCACTTCTAACCACCGGGGCCGACACGGATTGCTAGCGGCCCGTATGGCAGTTCAAGCTTGAACTGTAACTCAACAAGCCAGCGATAATGAGTCCCAGAACTATCTTGCGGCGCTACCTCGGAGACCGCAAATCGATCACCAAATCCCGCGCTGCCGGTTGGCTCGGCGCGCGACTCCACGATTCCGAGGTCTGGCATCTCGGTCGACGCTCTGTCGCGGGCGGCGTATCGCTCGGGTTTTTCCTCGCGTTTATTCCCCTCCCCATCCAGATGCTGATCGCCGCGCCGCTGGCATTGACGTTTCGGGTCAACCTGCCGGTGACGATGGTGTCGCTCTGGATCACGAACCCATTCACGTTCGCGCCGATGTACCTTTTTGCCTACAAAGTGGGCGAATGGATCACTGGGTTCCCAAGCGAGGTCGGGGCGCTTGCCTTCCCGGGTTCCTTTTCCGGACTCATCGACATCCTCGGTGGGATCTGGCTGCCCCTATGCGTGGGTTGTCTCATTTGTGGATGCAGCACCGCTGCCATCGGTATCGTTTCCGTGCGCTGGATGTGGCGCGCCTACCTTCTGAACCGGCGCCGCAGCCGGCGTCTCAAACGCGCACGTTAGCAACCTGTCAGACTTATCCGATCTTTGCGTCTTAGCAAGAGTTTCTATTCGCCCGCAAGCGGGCTCCTACGGTGCTGAACCGAGGCGTCGTAGGAGCCCCGCTTGCGGGCGAATCCCCGGGCTAAATTGACAGCGTACTCGTGCAATAGGCGGGTTTATAACTTAGCTATGGCGAGTTCTTGATAACCGGCTGCAAGAGGCCGTCGTCGAGGCGAAAGTGCCGGTTCATGCGCGCGGCCACCTGTTCATTGTGCGTGACGATCACAACCGCTGCCCGTTGTTCGTGACACAACTCGAGCAGCAGATCGCACGCCATCGCCGCATTGCGAGCATCCAGATTGCCGGTCGGCTCGTCCGCAAGAAGGCACTTCGGTGAGTTAACGATCGCGCGCGCGATCGCGACGCGCTGCCGTTCGCCGCCCGAGAGTTCAGCCGGGCGATGACCTGCACGCGCGGTCAGGCCGACTCGCTCGAGGACTGCCCGCGCGCGATCTGCTGCTTCGGCTGCCCGCATCCGCCCGATGAGCAACGGCATGGCGACGTTTTCCAGAGCGGAAAATTCGGGCAAAAGATGATGAAACTGGTACACGAAACCGAGCATCTGGTTTCTAAGTAGTGCGCGTTCTCGATCCTTGAGCGTGGCGAGGTCGCGCCCGCACAACATCACGCAACCTGCGCCCGGCTGATCCAAGCCGCCAAGCAGGTGCAGAAGCGTACTCTTGCCCGATCCGGATGCACCGCTGACCGCGACGGTTTCGCCGGCATGCACAGTCATGTCGATGCCCTTTAATACCTCGATCCGCGCATTGCCATCCTCGAAACTTCGCGTAATGCCGCGGCACTCGATCACCACGTCACTCATGCCGAAGTCCTTCGCTGGCAACGGTGCTCACCGCGAGCCAGGCGGGATAAAGCGGCGCGACCACGCTCAACAGCCCTGCGAGCATGGCAGTGACGATGAGGTCCGGCATGCGGAGTTCGGAAGGAATGTCGCTGATGTAGTAAACCTCGGGAGAGAGGATCTTGAACCCCATGACAGTTTCGAAAAACGTCACGATCGCGCCGACGTTCAAAGCCAGCACCACACCGACGCCCAATCCAACTGCGACGCCTACGATCCCCGTGATCCCGCCCTGAATCAGAAACACGCGCATCAATGCACCGCGCTCCATGCCTAGAGACCCCAGCATCGCAATGTCCGGGCGCTTTTCGATCACCGCCATGACGAGTATGGAGACGATATTGAACGCCGCGATACCAATCGCTATCGCGAGAATACTGAACATCACGATCTTTTCCGTTTTCAATGCGCGGAACAGGTTCCGATGCATCTGCGTCCAGTCCCGGGCTCCGGCGAAACCCATATCGAGGCCGCGGAGCAGTTTCGTCAACTCGCCTCGCACGGCTGGCGCAAGTGACGCGTCTTCGACGACCGCGCGAACGCCGTCGATACCGCTCCCGGTACGAAACAGGCGCTGCGCATCGACCAGATGGATCAGCCCCAAACCCGAATCGTACTCGTTCAAACCGAATTCAAAGATCCCGATAACTTCGAATCGTTTCAACCGTGGCAGCAATCCCGCAGGGGTAACAATGGGCTGCGGCGCGATCAGGGTGAGCGTGTCACCGGGCGACACCCCGAAGGCGTCGGCAAGTTCGCGCCCGATCAAGATACGAAAACTCCCGGGTTGAAGCTGGATCAGCCTGCCTTTGCTCATGTGTGCGTCGACGGACGCCACCCGCCGTTCAAGTTCGGGTACGACGCCCCGCACCTCCACTGCGCGAACGATGCCATGGCGAGACAGGAGTACGTCGCGGCTGACGAAAGGCGCCGCGCCGACGACTAAGGGGTTGCGGGCAACGGCGTCGACGAGTGGGCGCCATTCGCGAACGGCTTTATCGTCTGTTTCGACGATAATATGCGATGCCATGCCAAGAATGCGTTCGCGCAGTTCTCCCTCGAAACCGTTCATAATCGACAGTATCGTCAGGAGCACGGCAACGCCGAGCGCCGTCGCCACGATGGAGGTCAGGGACATGAAGGCGATAAAGTGATTACCGCGGCTGGCGTGTATGTAGCGTATGCCGATGAAGGCTTCGACTGGCGGAAACATGGCTGCGAATTATAGCGAAAAGGCGGAGCTCATCCGTCAGTCTACCGGTAAGCTTCGATGGCAGTGAGCATTCTTGCACTCGAAACGTCGGCGGATGCGTGTTCGGTTGCAGTTTACAGCGAGCGCGTGTTCGTAGAACGCCATGAACTGGCGCCGAGACGCCACACCGAACTGATCTTCACCCTGATCGACGAAGCATTGGAAGAGGCGCGCATGGATCGAAAGGCGATCGATCTCGTTGCATTCGGACGGGGACCGGGTTCCTTTACCGGTGTCAGAATCGCAGCGTCGGTCGCTCAGGGCATCGCCTTCGCACGCGATCTGCCAGTCGCTCCCGTTTCATCGCTGTTTGCCCTCGCGGCCGGCGCCGCACGCCTGTTCGACGCATCCAAGGTCGTTACCGTGACGGACGCGAGACGCAAAGAAATCTATACCGCTGCATTCGAACTAAATGAAGACCTTCGTGCCACCCGTGTAATCGACGCGGAGCGGGTCATAGCACCCGAGGAATTCAGGCTTCTGGCACCGCAGGATTGGTTGGCTGTTGGTGGCGGCTGGAAAGAATACGAAAACCGCTTCGCGCCGGACATGATACCACCACGGCGCGCAGACCTGCCGCACCCACGGGCCCGCGACGTCGCGCGCATCGCCGCCATCATGCACGAGTCCGGGCAATCCGTTTCGCCACGCGATGCCCTGCCGGTCTACCTTCGCAAAGGTGTCGATTGATCATCTACGCCGGTTGCTGACAGCCGGCTAGAAGACGTTCATCGGCACGCGCACGACCGAACTTGTCACCTGCCCCGCAGCGCCTAGATCAATGATCCGGTAGCCCGGCGCTCTTGCATCTGCGGCGTAACGCGTTGCCCGGGGCATGAATTGAACGCAGGTCGACGGCGCAGCGAGAATCCGAACGCGCCCGCGGTACCAGTCGAGGTTCTGATGTACGTGTCCAAATGCAACGAGGCGAACGGCGGGATGCGCATCTATCGCCGACCACAATGTATCCGGCGAAAGCAACCCCATTGCATCCATCCAGGGGCTGCCGATCGATGCAGGATGATGATGCAGAAACACGGCGGCGTAATCGTCGTGGGCGGCACTCAGCGAGCGGATCAACCAATCGATCTGCGCCGTTTCGATCTCGCCGTGCGCGCAATCATCGACCTGGGTATCCAGCAGTATCAGATGCCAATCCGCAATCACGTAAGAGAGTGGCGCCGGTGCCGCCGTACTCAAGCCCGATTCGGCTAAGTACCGCGGCCGATCGTGATTCCCGGGCAGACACAGCACGGGGACTTCTTCTTCCAGCATATGCCTCAGATATTCGTATGCTTCGCGACTGCCGTCCATCGCCAGGTCGCCGGTCAGCAACAGTCCGTCGTAAGCAGGATTGAATCGATGCAGGTGCTTCAGCACTCGCTCGAAACTCGCGCGCGTATTCACGCCGTCGAAGCGATATTCGGCCTCGGCGTAGATGTGCGTATCGGTTATTTGAATAAGGCGGATCATGCGCGCGGCAGATCAAATGAGCCATGACAGCATTGGCGCGCAAGGTTAGCATGAAAGGTGTTAGTGCAAAGATCGATAACGGTTATGGCAAACAAAACACTCGTGCTAAATAACAGCCTTTACGACTATTACCGTGGTGTGTCATTGCGCGAAGACCCGTTGCTCGAGGCATTACGCAAAGAAACCGAAGGCATGCGCGGTGCCGGTATGCAAATCGCGCCCGAACAGGGCCAGTTCATGAGCTTGCTGGTTCGAATCAGCGGTGTAAAAAAGGCGCTCGAGATCGGCGTGTATACCGGTTACAGCGCCTTGTGCGTGGCACGTGCACTGCCTCCCGATGGACGTATTATTGCGTGCGACGTCAACCGGGAATGGACGAACCTCGCACGGCGCTATTGGGAACGGGCGGGTGTCGCCGACAAGATCGAACTTCGGCTCAAACCGGCCAGCGAAACCTTGCAGGAAATGCTCGACGCCGGTGAACGAGCGAGCGTCGACTTCACCTTCATCGATGCCGACAAGGAAAACTACGTGCGCTACTTTGAATACGCGTTGGAACTTTCTAAACCAGGCGCGCTGATCCTCGTCGACAACGTTCTCTGGGGCGGGAAGGTCGCGAACGATACGGTCTACGATACGGACACCGTGGCGATCCGGGATTTGAATGCGCGACTGCATAATGACGATCGCATCGAACTGGCAATGCTGCCGCTGGGAGACGGTTTGACGATCGCGGTTAAACGCTGAGCAGCTGGCAGCCCGGCTGGCGCCGTGCGCGAAAAGCATCCCAAAGGGCGACGAAATCCCAGCGCCTCTCAGTTCACGACAGCGCCATTTCCGGCGCCGCTTCCCGTCCGCAGTTCCCTTGCGTTGCCTCCTTCGGGGCGTTCCGTGCGGTGGCCCAGGATGGGCCGCTTTGATGCCGAAATTAGACCTCGTTGCTAACGCGCTGATTTATGAAAGAAACCCCGATCTTATCCCCAGATTACGCGCAATTTTCGCATAGCTTACTATTGACAAATACACATTATGTTGGGGTGACTAATTTTCTTGACCACAATCTATTGTGGTGTTACACAGTCGGTTACGTTATATTTATAAGAAGACTGACGAGCCGTTTTTACCCGGCCGTAACAAGAGAATCTAGGCGTCTGGAGGGGCTATGGATTTGGAGAATGCCGCTGTACGGACGGGGACCGTTCCGCTGCACTCACAACAACCGGGCGAGGCTGCCACTGCCATCGCAGCGACAGCGCCGGGTGAGTTCAGGGCTATCCGCCGCAACGGCAAGGTCACCGCATTCGACGGCAACAAGATAAAGGTCGCGCTGACCAAGGCATTCCTGGCAGTCGAGGGAAGTAACGCCGCAGCGTCAACCCGCATTCACAACCTGGTCGAAGAGTTGGCGCAGCAAATCGTAGCAGCTGTCACGCGCCGCATGCCGTCGGGCGGAGCGACCCATATCGAGGACATCCAGGATCATGTCGAGTTGGCGCTGATGCGCGCCGGCGAACACAAAGTCGCGCGTTCCTACGTGCTCTACCGTGAGGATCGATCGCGTAAACGCAAAGCGCAGCAACAAGAACAAGCACCCGTAATAAAACAAAGCGGGATCAACGTCAGCCTACCCGACGGTGCCAAAGCCCCCCTCGACGAAAAGCGGCTGCGACAGGTCGTCGAAGAAGCGTGCTCCGGCGTTCAGGGCGCCGATGCCGACGCCGTGATCGAGGAGACCATGCGCTCGCTGTTCGACGGTGTCGCTGTATCCGACATTCCCAAAGCGGTGACGATGAGCGCACGGTTGTTTATCGAACGCGAACCGAACTACACCTACGTCGCCGCACGACTGCTGCTCGATGCGTTGCGCCAGGAAGCACTGAGTTTCGTCAGCAGGCACAAGGACGAAGCGACCCACCACGAAATGGCCGATCGCTATCCGCTTTATTTTGAAGCCTACGTCAAGCGCGCCATTGATCTGGAGCTGATGGATCCGCGTCTGGGTAACTACGATCTCGTGCGCCTCGGCGCGGCGATCAAACCCGAACGCGATTTCAACTTCAACTACCTTGGCATGCAGACCCTATACGATCGGTATTTCCTGCACAGCCAGGAGACCCGGTTCGAGCTGCCACAGGCGTTCTTCATGCGTGTAGCCATGGGTTTGTCGATCAACGAAATCGAGCCGGAATCGTGGACCATCGAGTTTTACGACCTGCTCTCGACTTTTGACTTTATGAGCAGCACGCCAACGCTCTTCAATTCGGGGACTTTACGACCGCAGCTCTCGTCGTGCTATCTCACCACCGTGCCCGATGACCTCAACGGTATTTTCAGCGCAATCAGGGACGACGCACTTCTATCCAAGTTCGCCGGCGGCCTCGGCAACGATTGGACGCCGGTGCGCGGAATGGGAGCCCACATCAAGGGTACGAACGGTAAATCGCAAGGGGTCGTACCATTTCTCAAAGTCGCAAACGATACGGCCGTCGCCGTCAACCAGGGCGGTAAACGAAAGGGCGCCATGTGCGCGTATCTCGAGACGTGGCATATGGATATCGAGGAATTCCTCGAATTGCGAAAGAACACGGGCGACGATCGGCGCCGCACGCACGATATGAATACCGCGAACTGGGTACCGGATCTGTTCATGAAGCGCGTGTGCGAGGACTGTGAATGGACGCTGTTTTCCCCGGACGAAGTATCTGATTTACACGACCTCATCGGTCCCGAGTTCGAAAAAAGATACCGGGAATACGAGGACAAGGCCACGCGCGGAGAAATCCGAAATGTAAAACGCCTGAGGGCCGTCGATCTGTGGCGCAAGATGCTGGGTATGCTCTTCGAGACCGGACATCCGTGGATAACGTTCAAGGATGCGGCCAACCTGCGCTCGCCCCAGCAACACACCGGTGTTGTACACAGCTCCAACCTGTGTACCGAAATTACCTTGAATACGTCAGCGGGCCATGAAATCGCAGTCTGCAATCTCGGTTCCGTCAATCTTGCGCAGCACGTGGACGACGACGGTCTCAACCTGGAGAAGCTGGAGCACACCGTAAGCGTTGCCATGCGCATGCTCGACAATGTCATCGACTACAACTATTACAGCGTGCCGACCGCGAGGGCCTCCAACCTTCGGCACCGACCGGTGGGCCTGGGCCTGATGGGGTTCCAGGACTGCCTGTACAAACTTCGCCTGCCTTATGCATCCGATGAAGCCGTGAATTTCGCGGACGAATCGATGGAAGCCGTCAGTTATTTCGCGATCAAGGCGTCTACCGACCTGGCAGCGGAGCGCGGCGTTTACCCGAGCTTCGACGGTTCGCTGTGGAGCAAGGGCATC
>JAYYZW010000111.1:0-30705 GCA_036339995.1 Pseudomonadota bacterium | reverse complement strand
TTACACTTCAAGCTTGAACTGCCATACGGGCCGCTAGCAATCCGTGCCGGCCCCGGTGGTTAGAAATGGATAGGGGAGAAGTTGTCATGGATGACAAATGCAGGTCCACGGAGCATTTTACCTCGCCGGCATTCTGAGCGCGCTCGCTAATCCGCCGCCGCATAGTACAACGGCAATACTGCTGATCAGTATCGCCGCACGGAGGCCGCTTGCCGGGCGACGCGTCTACCGGCACTCGCAGTGCTTCGCCTGGGAGAGCCTGAGCGTCAACAGTGCCCTCGACGATCGCGTAGCGCCGGAACTCGAAGGCCAGGTGCTGAAAGTGGGTGGCGTCGTCGACTCATTCGCCATCCGTCGCGGCGGTTTAGTTTCGTTCGTGCGCTGCCTCGACGTGTCGCCCTCGTCTGGTTCGACAAGCCCGCTGTACCGCCGCTGGGTGCCTGGTGTGAACTTTACGTGCGCCTTAAACGTCCTCACGCCTTCGCAAACCAGGGCGGGTGTGACTTGGAGCGCGCCTTGCTCGTTCGCGGCGTCGGAGCCCGCGGTTACGTCGTGGCTCATCCGAGAAACCTCTGTTTGGATATCGCGCCTGAGCGATCGCTCGCCGGTATTCGAAGCCGTCTCAGCGCACGCATCGATGCCGCGATCCCGGTATCCGCAACGGCGGCGGTGATCAAGGCCTTGGTCGTGTCGGATCGCAGCGGTCTTGGGGATGGACAGTGGGATTTGATGCGCAGGACCGGGACCGGGCACCTGCTCGCAATTTCCGGCCTGCACGTTTCCTTGGTGGCCGCATGGATGTTTTTGTTATCGCGTTACGCCGGGGGCTGTTGTCTTCGGCACCGCCAATCGTATCCCGCGATTCGTTTGGCCTGGTATATGGCGATCGCCTCCGCTCTGGCATATGCCGCGCTCGCTGGATTCGGCGTTCCCGCGCGGCGCGCAGCCATCGTCGTCGCAGTGGCCGGCTTCGCCGCGCTCAAAGGTCGGCGAGTACTGAGTTCGGCCAACCTGTTCCTGGCCCTCGTGGCGGTGGTGACGGCCGATCCCCTGAGCCCTTTGTCGGGCGGATTCTAGTTGTCATTCTGTGCCGCCGGGATCCTCGTGTGGACGGGAGCAGGTACGCACCGCGCCGGCTTTGGCCGCAATTGGCGTTCGCACCTCGCCCTGGCAGTAGGCATCGCGCCGCTCGCGGCGCTTTTCTTCGGTCAATTGTCTTTGCCGGCACCCGTCGCAAACCTCGTCGCGGTGCCTTAGTGTGCGGCTTTCGTGGTTCCGCTGACGCTTCTCGGCGTTATCTGCTCACTCTTCGATGGAGCGATCGCGCCTTTGCTGTGGGATATGGCGGCGCGCTTGTGGCTGCTGCTCTGGCGATTTCTCGAATACCTGGCGGCCGTATCGCCGCGGCTTTGGGTCGCGGGATCAATCGACGCAGGCGGCGCCGTGCTGCTCGTTCTGGGTTTATCGGTTCTTGCATTACTGCGCGGCGTTGCGGGGCGTGTGCTCGGCATTCTGCTGCTGTGCACCTGCGCTCTTCCGCGCCAGCGGCCCCTGGAAGACGGGGAGTTTCGTCTCGAGGTGTTCAATGTCGGACAGGGGCTTCCGATCCTCGTGCAGACCAGGCGCCATGCAGCGCTCTATGATCCCGGGCCGCGCTGGTGGGGTGGGGCCTCGGAAGCCGGTTCGGTCGTGATCTTGCCGGCCTTGAAGGCGCTTCACGTCGACCGGCTTGACGCAGTGATCATCAGCCATGCTGATGCCGATCACGCGAGCGGTGTATACACGGTGATGGAAGCGATGCCCGTAGCGCGCGTACTCGTCTCGGAGAGCAGTCGGTCCGATCGCTTACCGCATGCGGCGCTGTGCCGGGCAGCGGACGGCTGGACCTGGGACGGCGTGTCGTTCCGGACCCTCCATCCCTTCCCGCGCGATCGAGGATCTCGCAACGATCGCTCCTGTGTTCTCGACATCAGCGGATCGGGCGGTGGCGCGCTGCTGTCCGGAGACGTCGAAAGCGGTGGCGAATCGTTGCTAGTCGACCGTTACGGCGCTGCCTTGGCCGCCGAGGTGTTAATCGTGCCGCACCATGGCAGCATCAGCTCGTCGACGGCGGCATTCGCCGACGCCGTCCGGCCGTCGTTCGCGGTCGTTTCCGCTGGTTACCGCAACCGTTATGGCTTTCCTCACGTCCAGGTCGTCGCACGCTATCGCAACCGCGGTGCGCGGGTGCTGAATACCGCGCGGCAGGGCGCCGTCAGCCTGGAGATCCGGCGTCACGAGATCCGAGTGAGCACGAATCGTGAATCGGGATGGGGCTTTTGGCGAAGCCGGGGCGGTTAGGAGCCGCGGAAGACGTTCCGGAGCTTGAGTCTGAGCTGTAGCTATGGCGAGAGCTTGATCTGAGTCCAGGCCTGCATGGACCGGCCGGGGCCGCCTTCGTGCAAGATGCGGGCTAGGCGCGTTACATTCCGTTTGGTAAGGTCTGCCGCAACCTGGTGTCCAGCGCACCCATTGTTAGGAGATTGGCCCGCCGTGTTGGAATTCGTCAAAGCAGGTGGATGGATGATGTTGCCGATACTGGTGTGCTCCGTCATCGCCATGGCGCTCATCGTCGAACGCTTCTGGTCGCTACAGACCCGCCGCATTACGCCGGATAACCTCGTCGCTCAGGTCTGGCAATGGGCGCGCTCCGATGCCCTCGACGAAAAACGCATTCAGGCCTTGCGCGCCGGATCGCCACTGGGCAGGGTGTTGTCCGCCGGACTGGTGAACCGGGAGCATGACCGCATCGTCATGAAGGAAAGCATCGAGGAAGTGGGCCGGCACGTCGTCTATGAATTGGGACGTTACCTGAACACACTCGGAACCATTGCCGCGATTACGCCCTTGCTCGGTTTACTAGGAACCGTGATCGGCATGATCAAGGTTTTCGCGGCGATCACGGCACAGGGTGTGGGTGATGCATCTGTTCTTGCCGGCGGGATCTCGGAAGCCTTGATCACGACTGCCGCAGGGCTGTCCGTGGCCATCCCGACATTGATGTTTTACCGGTTTTTTCGCGGCCGCGTCGAAGGTTTCGTTGTCGCAATGGAGCAGGAGGCGCTGAAGCTTGTCGAAGTACTGCACGGCGAGCGCGAAAGAGAAGAAGCAGGGGCTGGCGGCTGACGTGAATTTTCGTCCGACCAGTGAACAGGACGTCGATATCAACCTGACGCCGTTAATCGACGTCGTATTTCTGCTGCTCATTTTCTTCATGGTTTCAACCACGTTCATCAAGGAGTCGGAAATCGACCTGACCCTGCCCCAGGCCAGCGAGGAATTACGCGAAGATCCTCCAGACAAGATTGAAATATCAATTGATCGCGAGGGTAATATCTTCGTTAACGAAATGGCCTTGGTCAACACTAAACTCATTACGATCCGGCAAGCCTTGCTGGATGCGCGAAACGACGATGGCGACCCGGTCGTGCTCATCCGCGCCGACGCGCAAGCCAGCCACCAAACCGTGGTCGACGTCATGGACGCGGCGCGGCAGGCGAACCTATACCGAATCACTTTCCCGACACGTTTACGCCAGCAGGAGTAGCTAGTAGCCTGTCGGACTTAGGAAGAATTGACTTGGGCATTGGGATAGCGGTCTGAGAGGTGCCATGGTTTTGGTCAGCGCGTGCTTGCGCTTTACCCCTTCGGGGCTGTCGCGAAAATTCGTTCCCGACGAATTTTTCGTTAAATAGCCACCACTATTCGCCTCAAATGATCGAAAAGCTGACCTCGATTACCCACTCACCTCGCTACGATTCCCTATGCCATACAGCCTCCTAGACGTCCAATTCCAGTTCCTTAATCTTGCGCGTCAGGGTATTGCGTCCCCAACCCAGTAGCCTGGCTGCCTCCTGGCGTCGTCCGCGCGTCGTATTGAGGGCGACGCGAATCATTGCACTCTCGAAGCGCGGAACAGCTTCGTCGAGTATCGGCGTATCCGTATTGTTGAGCCGGCGCTCCGCCCACCGCCGTAGCGCGGATTCCCAGTCTTCACCACCCTTGCTGCCGGGATCGGGTCCCGCCAGTAATTCCTGTGGTAGGTCCTCGCACTCGATCTCGCGCGAAGGCGCCATGATCATGATTCGCCGGCAGACGTTTTCGAGCTCCCGAACGTTACCCGGCCAGTCGAAATTGCGCATGACTTCCAACGCGCGCGGTGTCAAACGTTTGGGATCGACATCGAGTTCCGCTGCGGCCGTGCGCAGAAAATGATCGGCGAGCGCTTCAAGGTCGTCCGTTCGCTGGCGCAAAGCGGGGAGCTCCAGGCGTATTACGTTTAGACGGTGAAACAAATCTTCACGAAATTCGCCGGCGCGAACGCGATCTTCGAGGTATTGGTGGGTCGCCGCGATCACGCGTACATCGACGCGTATGGGTTCGTGCCCGCCGACCCGGTAGAATTCACCGTCAGCCAGTACGCGCAACAGCCGCGTTTGAAGGTCCGCCGGCATATCGCCGATCTCGTCCAGGAACAAGGTCCCTCCATCGCCCTGTTCGAAGCGTCCGATACGCCGACCCGCCGCGCCCGTAAAAGCACCTTTTTCGTGCCCGAAAAGCTCCGATTCCAACAGGTCGTGGGGGATCGCGGCCGTATTCAAGGCGATGAACGGTTTCATGGCACGTGGACTGTGTCGATGGAGTGCGCGTGCGACGAGTTCCTTGCCGCTACCCGATTCACCTGTGAGAAGGACCGTCATGTTCGAGTTTGCCAACCGCCCGATCGCACGAAACACTTCCTGCATGGCGGCCGACGATCCGATGATTTCCGGAACTTCAGCAGCCTCCTCCAAACTCAACGGCGCGCCCGGCATCTCCGTCGATCTTCGCAAGGCCCGCTTGACGATTACGATGACTTCGTCCACATCGAATGGTTTCGGCAGATACTCGAACGCACCGCCGCGAAATGACGCCACGGCCCGATCCAAATCAGCGTAGGCCGTCATTACGATCACCGGCACGTGAGGATGTTCGCTCTGAACGTGCTCCAGCAGGCGCAGGCCGTCCGTACCGGGCATTCGAATGTCCGTAATGATCACGTCCGGTTCGATCTTCTTGAGTCTCGTCATCACTTTGTCCGCATTGTCGAAACTGCGCGTCGCGATATGTTCTTTCTCGAGGGCGCGTTCGAGTACCCAGCGAATCGCTTTATCGTCGTCAACGATCCACACTTCGTGTTGCCGAGTCATTCGGGTACTCCAACCGGTAACCAGACCGAAAATACAGTATGGCCGGGTTCGCTTTCAAAGCCGATCAGACCGCCTTGCCGGTGTACCAGTGAATGCGCAATGGGAAGTCCCAACCCGGATCCGTCCGCTCTGCCCGATACCAATGGTATGAATATGCTGCTCGCGATCTCGGGGTCGACACCGGGTCCAAAGTCGATGACCTGTGCCCGTATAACGAGTCTGTGCAGCTTCGAGTCGATCGTGAACTGGCGGTCGACACGCGTTCGCAAGGTGATGGATTCGCCACGACCCTCGACCGCCTGTACGGCGTTCCGAACGAGATTCAAGAAAGCCTGGACGAGCTGATCTCGATCCGCGCGAATATCCGGCAGGCTGGGATCATAGTCGCGGATGAACTCGGCCGATGAATCACGCTCCGCCTCGACGATCTGGCGCACGTGCTCCAGCACGTCGTGAATATTGATCAGCTGTTTGACCGATTCGCCCCGGGGCCCGAGCATACGATCGACCAGCGTACGCAATCGGTCGGCTTCGCCGATGATTATCTGCGTGTATTCGGCCTGCTTCTGGTCTTCGAGCTCCTTCTCCAGCAATTGGGCTGCACCTCGAATTCCACCCAGTGGGTTTTTAATCTCATGGGCCAGACCGCGCAGTAGTGCGGTGGTGACGTCGTTCTGCATCGACATATTGCCCTCGATTTGGGTGCGCTGATGGTGCTCGACATTGGTCATCTCGATCACCACGTAATCAGGTTCGAAACGCTCATGCCACAGGGGGGTCACGGTGTAGCCCACGGTCGCTGTATTGAATCGGGTACCACGCAGTTCCATATCCCATTCCGTGAACGATCGACTCTCATCCAGCGCCCGCCGTGCTGCATCCGCCAGTTCATCAGCACCCGGGAAGACGTCTTTCAACGATTGCTGTTTGAGCTTGGTTTCGCTGGTTGCGAACAGCGACTGCGCAGCGTCGTTGACCCTGACCACGCGCAAATCCCGGTCGAGCAAAATAACCGCGGTAATCAGGGCATCGACGAGGTCGAGGTCCGGATTCCGGCGGGCTTCAAGCTTGTCATTCATTATGCACTATTTTGGTGCGAAGAGTCCGTAACAGTCGATCGGCAAATTCCCCGCGACAGAATTCGTAACTAATGATCAATCAGTTAAGGGGCGATTAGGCCCGCAGGCGGCGAGGGCGCCTTGCCCCGCTTACCGGGCTTAGTGCAAGAATCGGACCAATCAGCGCGCTTGCGCGGGGTTTACGACGGAATGCTTGTGGAGAAAGAATACGCTGGCGCTGGAACGCTTCAGTTCGCGCTCGGAGCGATTGAAAACCGCGGCCTGAAGCTCGTGCGCGCCACGTTCGACATCCTCCAGCACGAATTGGGTCGCCTCGCCCGGCTGCCCAAACGGCGCACCGTCGACATAAAGCTGGACTTCATGGCCGAAGCTTGTCTGCAAGCCCGGTGAAAGAGACACGCTCACGGTGACCAACTGGACATCGCGCAGCGTCTCCTCATTCGGCGGGCTCGCGATCGCAATGTTCTCGTAAGGCACGGCGGCGGTTTGCGTATCCGGATACGTATTACTCCACTGTCTTTGGGGCTTCAATGCTGGAACGATCGTCGTTTCGCCAAGCTCTATCGCTTCGGCGCCCTCGCGCGGCGTGTCGGAGAAGATCACGTTGCCGTCCTCGTCGACGTACCGGTAAACCTCGGCGTGGGTGGCCACCGCGACCGCCAGCAGTAGCACCGTAGCAATTCGATAGAGCATGATGAGAACCTATCTCAAAATTATCCAAAGTTTATCCCTGCTAGACAGAAAATCCAGTAACCCGTTCAATAAAAAGCCCCCTGGACGGAGGCTTCTCGAAAATCAATTGCAACGCCATTAAACGCTGTAATACATGTCGAATTCGACCGGATGCGTCGTCATGCGCAAAATATTGACTTCTTTCATCTTGAGATCGATGTAGGCATCGATTGTATCGTCCGATAATACCCCCCCTGCCTTGAGGAAATCTCGATCGCTGTCCAAGGCCTCGAGCGCCTGATCGAGTGCATAGCATACGGTGGGAATGCCCTGCTCTTCTTCCGGCGTGAGATCATAAAAATCCTTGTCCAGCGGCGCGCCGGGATCGATCTTGTTCAAGATACCGTCGATACCGGCCATCATCATTGACATGAATGTGAAGTAGGGGTTGCCTGAAGAGTCGGGGAAGCGGACCTCCAAGCGTCGCCCCTTGGGATTGAAATCCCACGGAATGCGTATCCCAGCCGAGCGGTTTCGCGCAGAATAAGCCAGCATTGTCGGGGCCTCGAACCCCGGCACCAGGCGCTTGTAGCTGTTCGTCGTGGCATTGGTAAACGCATTCAATGCGCGCGCATGCTTGATGATGCCGCCGATGTAATACAGCGCGGTTTTGGAAATGTCGCCGTACCCGTCGCCGGCGAACAGGTTCTCGCCGCCCTTGAACAGCGACTGGTGGACGTGCATGCCGTTGCCGTTGTCGCCAACCAGCGGTTTCGGCATGAAAGTTGCCGTTTTACCGTAGCCATGCGCCACATTGTGGATGACGTATTTGAGGACTTGCAGGCTGTCGGCGCGACGCACCAGCGTATCGAATTTGGTGCCGATTTCACCTTGCCCCGCGGTCGCCACTTCGTGATGATGGACCTCGGTTTCCAAGCCCATCTCGTCCATGATGAGACACATCGTGGAACGGATGTCCTGCAGGGAATCAACCGGCGGCACGGGGAAGTATCCGCCTTTGATGCCGGGACGATGGCCGATATTGCCGTCTTCGAATACCTTTTCGGAAGCCCAGGAACTCTCGTCCGATTCGACCGCATAGAATGCGCCCTTCATCTCGACTCCCCAGCGCACGTCATCGAAGATGAAGAACTCGGGCTCGGGCCCGAAATACGCGGTGTCGCCGACGCCCGATGATTTGAGATAGGCTTCCGCGCGTTTCGCCGCAGAGCGCGGGCATCGTGCGTAGCCCTCACCGGTCGTCGGCTCAACGACATCGCAGCGGATGTTCAAGGTGCGTTCTTCGTAGAAAGGATCCATGACTGCCGTATCGGGATCCGGCATGAGGGTCATGTCGGACTCGTGGATACCTCTCCAGCCGGCGATTGATGACCCGTCGAACATCTTGCCGTTTTCGAAAAACCCCTCGTCAACGACGCGCGCAGGCACGGAGACATGCTGCTCTTTGCCCTTCGTATCGGTAAAGCGGATATCAATAAATTGGACGTCTTCGTCCTTGATTGTTTTTAGAATATTCTCAACTGACATTGGGTAATCCTCCAACCATCCAGATTCACTAATTCAGCGTCGCTGTCCTCCTGGCCGCCTTGCGCTGGTCGATTTTCGCGCAATCGCCCGTGGCTAATGCGGCCTCTCATGCGCCATTGGCGGGCACGATGCGTGCCAATGGTAACCTATTGAATCCGCAGGCCCGTAGGCATTCAAACCCGGTGCTTGCACCATTTCATAGCATAATCATCGCGTTACGCACCTTTTTGGCGCAAACTAAGCCGTCAGGCAATCCCGTTCACTCGCTAGCATGCCGGATACCGTCTCCCGCGGCCGAATAAGCTTGAAACCACCCGTCTCGATCAAAACCTCCGGCGGTCGGAATCTTGCATTGTAATTCGAGCTCATCACGAAGCCATACGCGCCGGTTCCCATGACCGCGAGCAAATCGCCGGGCACGGCATTCAGCTCTCGATGTCGGGCGAGCCAGTCGCCGGTTTCGCAAACCGGTCCGACGAGGTCGCAGACGAGCGCTTCGTCACCGGCAGATTTTTCGGTCACCGGCAGGATGTTATGCCATGCGTCATAGAGGGCCGGTCGGATGAGGTCGTTCATCGCCGCATCGACTATGACGAAGTTTTTCGCTGCGGTTCGCTTCAAATATTCGACGCGCGTGAGCAGCAACCCGGCCTCGCCGACGAGGGAGCGTCCCGGTTCAACGGCTACTGAATAATGCGCCGGGATCTCGGCACAGATCGCCTTCAAGAATGCGTCGATTTCAGGTGGGCGTTCGTCTCTGTAGCGTATACCGAGTCCTCCTCCAACATCGACATGATCGAGTGCGATGCCGATACCCCGAAGGTCTTCGGCGAGTTCAACGATCTGGCGCACAGCATCGACCACCGGACCGACTGACACCAATTGAGAGCCGATGTGGCTGGCGATACCGATGGGGTTCAACCAGGGATCCTCGGCGGCCGCCTGGTACATATCACGTACCTCGGCCAAGGGGACGCCAAACTTGGTTTCCCTGAGCCCGGTCGAGATATAGGGATGGGATCCCGGATCGATATCCGGATTGACCCGGACACTGATGGAGACGGGCCGATCGAAGGCCTTCGCAGCAGTCGAAATTCGCTCGAGTTCGGTACGTGACTCAACGTTTATGCAGGCGACGCCTACCTCGATCGCCCGGGCGATTTCATCCCGTGTTTTCCCGACCCCGGAAAACACCACGTCTTCGCCACCGGCACCGGCCGCCAGCACACGCTCCAACTCTCCGCCGGAAACAATATCGAATCCGGCACCCAAGCGGCTGAGCAGCCGAATGATCGAAAGGTTCCCGTTGGCCTTCACCGAATAGCAGATCCGGTGGTCGCGCCCATTGAAACCCACGTCGTAGGCGCGCCAGCGCGCCTCGATCATCACTCGGGAATAAACATAGCAAGGCGTCCCCACAGCCGCAGCGATCTCGGCCAGGTCCGTACCGTCTACATGGAGACGCCCTTCACGATATTCGTGGCGCATACAGGAACCTCTGGGTCATTGTGGATCACGGCCAGACGGATAATTTCCCCGCAACCGTTGCGGGTGGGCGCAGTGTAGCGGCAACACCGTCAGTGGGCGACAAGAATACGGGCGCGCGGCCCCTCGATTCGGTGCCTCAGCGTCGGTATTCCTGGTATTTTTCCGGGTGATACAAGTCACCCTTTTGTCCGCAACCAACGAGCCCCACAGTGAATCCAAGCAACAGCGCCAAGAAAAGCAGACGTATCAGAACGGACTTACGCATAGCGGCGAGGTGGTTCCTGCAAGATCAGGGTCCGGGAATGATAATAAGTTTGACGCGATGCGCCTAGTGTGCCGTCGGTTAAAAAAGTTGCGTAAGTCGCGTTGGATTTTTCGTTCTCGGCAAGGCGCGAGGGCGCCGCGTAGCGGGCTTTACGCAAGGACGAGCGCGGCTGGGGACGAAAAAGACTAGCGAATTATGAAAGTTTTTCGCGGGACGGCGCACTAGCAGCCTGCGAAAAATAATTGCTATTGCGACGGCCCGCCTACGCGGGAGATGAGCTGTGAAGCTCAATGCGTTCTTCGTCCCGGGCGGCTTCCCCGGTGCCGCGACGAGCGTCGCCGATGCCCTGCCTGGGGCGGGCGGCCGTCGTCACCCTTCGGCGGTTGTAAATCGATCAGCAGGTCTTCGCTGACCTGGACAATCGGAATCTTGTGTCCAAGAAACTCTTCAATACTTTCCAGGGAAAAAACGTACGCTTCGCACACCAGGCTGATGGCATCACCGTCTGCACCGGCCCGCGCGGTCCGTCCGATACGGTGTACGTAGTCCTCACCATTCTGAGGAAGATCGAAATTGACCACGTGGCTAACATCGGGGATGTGCAGGCCGCGGGCGGCGACATCCGTGGCCACGACGATGTCCACTTCCCCCGTCTTGAATTGTTCGATCAGACGCTGCCGTTTGCTCTGGATCACGTCTCCGGACAAAGCGCGTGCGTGAAAACCATTGCCCTTGAAATACGCGACGACGTCGGCGGCCGCTCTTTTCGTGTTCACGAATACCAGGGAACGGCTTGGATCCAGATGTTTGAACAAACCGATCAGCAATGACATCTTTTGCTCGGAACCGACGTGGTACAAGGACTGGACGACTTTATCCGCCGTACGCTTATCCGGCGCTATTTCGACGATCTGGGGGCTATTCATGTGCTCGTAGGCGAGTTCATTCACGCGCAATGATAGGGTCGCCGAATACAACATGCTCAGGCGCTTGGTCGGATGAGGGGTGCGGCGCAATAGAAAGCGAAGGTCCTTGATGAACCCGAGGTCGAACATGCGATCGGCTTCGTCAAGCACGAGTGAATTAATACCTTTCAGCGAGTAGACGCCTTGTTTGAAATAATCGATCAAGCGACCTGGTGTTCCGATGAGAATATCGACACCGTCGATCACCTGTTCTCGTTGCTTTTCGTAGTCGACGCCGCCATAAACGAGCGCCAGCCTCAAATCCGTATGGGCGCCAATCGTCTGCGCGTCTTTATAAATCTGTATTGCGAGTTCACGCGTCGGAGACAGGATCAACGCCGCCGGCGCGGTACGGTCGTCGATAACCCCGCCTCCTCCTTGCTCGCCGAGCAGTCGATGCATGATCCCAAGCAGGTAAGCGGCGGTCTTTCCAGTGCCTGTCTGCGCCTGACCTGCAACATCGCGTCCTTCAAGAAGCAATGGCAGCGTGCGCGCCTGGATTGGGGTGCAAAACTGAAAACCCGCATCATCCAGCCCCAGGAGCAGGCGTTTATCAAGCAGGAGATCAGAAAACTGAACTTCTGTGATGAGATCGTCTCTCACCGGGTCTTCTCCGGTAAGATCGGGCTATTCTCAAGCTTGCATTTGCGTTTCGGTTCGGTCGAAAATGCAGTCGTCACAATATTCGTGAGATAAATCCCTAGATGAGTGAAAACCTAATCTACGTTACCGATGAATCTTTCGATTCGGACGTATTACAGTCCGAAATGCCAGTCCTCGTAGACTACTGGGCGGAATGGTGCGGCCCATGCAAAATGATAGCGCCAATTCTCGACGAGGTCTCATCGGAGTACACCGACAAACTCAGAATTGCCAAACTCGATGTCGACCAGAATCAGGCAACCTCTATGAAGTATGGTATCCGCGGCGTTCCGACTTTGATGCTGTTCAAGGAAGGCAATATCGTGGCAACCCATGTGGGCGCCCTGACGAAATCGCAACTCACGGCATTCATAGACGGCAACGTATAACGTATAATCGAAATTACCGTATCATCGGCGACGGCCGGCCGGTGATACGGCTCGAACCGGGGTAGACGCCATCCAAGTTGCGTGCTATCTTTTCTAGTTACAGATCCAAGCGACCTGCCCGGATCTGAATCTCCACTGAATATTTCTTGTTTTTTCCGCTTTCGCGCATCGCGTGGCCAACGCGTGACTTACATCACCGCAACTCCAAGATGAATCTGACTGAACTCAAGCAAAAACCCGCGGCCGAACTCGTAGATATCGCGGACGACATGGGCCTCGACGGTGTCGCCCGTGCACGTAAACAGGACGTCATATTCGGCATTCTCAAGGCACACGCCAAGAAAGGTGAAGATATCTCCGGCAATGGCGTGCTCGAAATCTTGCAGGATGGATTCGGATTTCTGCGCTCGGCTGATTGTTCCTATCAGGCTGGGCCGGACGACATCTACGTGTCGCCGAGTCAGATTCGCAGATTCAGTCTCCGGACCGGCGACACGATCTCCGGCAAAATCAGGCCGCCGAAAGACGGCGAGCGGTACTTTGCACTGTTGAAAGTGGGTGAAATCAATTTCGAACCGCCGGAAAACGCGAAGAACAAGGTTTTATTCGAAAATTTGACACCGCTGTTTCCGCAGGAGCGTCTTCAACTCGAACTCGGAAATGGCAGCACTGAGGATTTGACACCCAGGATCATCGACCTGGCGTCCCCGATCGGAAAAGGTCAGCGCGGTCTGGTGATCTCCCCGCCCAAGGCCGGTAAAACGATGATGCTGCAGGGTATTGCCCATTCAATCGAGATCAATCATCCCGATTGCTTGCTCATCGTGTTGCTCATCGACGAACGTCCTGAAGAAGTTACGGAAATGCAACGCTCGGTACGCGGAGAAGTGGTCTCGAGCACCTTCGACGAACCCGCCAGCCGCCATGTGCAGGTGGCGGAAATGGTCATCGAGAAAGCCAAGCGCCTGGTCGAGCATAAACGCGACGTGGTCATCGTGCTGGATTCGATCACGCGGTTGGCCCGTGCCTACAACACGGTCGTTCCCTCGTCCGGCAAGGTGCTGACGGGCGGTGTCGATGCGAATGCGCTGCAGCGCCCGAAGCGCTTTTTCGGCGCTGCGAGAAACATCGAGGAAGGCGGCAGCTTGACGATCATGGCCACGGCGCTCATTGATACCGGCTCGCGCATGGATGACGTCATCTACGAAGAGTTCAAGGGCACGGGCAACATGGAAATTCATCTCGATCGCAAGATCTCCGAGAAGCGAGTATATCCCGCCGTGAACATCAATCGCTCGGGTACCCGGAAAGAAGAAATCTTAACCAGACCCGATGAACTTCAGAAAATCTGGATCTTGCGGAAATTACTCCATCCGATGGAAGAAGTCGCCGCGATGGAATTCCTACTCGAAAGGATGAAAGCCACTAAGACCAATGCTGAATTCTTCGATGCGATGAAGCGCTGAGCGCAACCTCGCTCGAAGATTTTTATGGGGTCGCCATCCTAATTATTCAGCGGCTGCCATCCATGGCGGTACGTTCTCAACTTCGTTATAAACCAGCCCGACCATCCCTGGTCGGTCGGTCGCTCCTGCCCGAGCAATGCTCGGGCTCGACGCTTCGCGTCGGCCGTCGCTCACCCCGGTGGCCAGCCGAACTTTCTCCCACCGAGCACGTGGATATGCAGATGAAACACGCTCTGCCCCACCGCAGCACCATTGTTCACAACCAGACGGAAAGCGTCGGCATACCCTTCATTCGTCGCAATTTCGCCACATTTCACCAGTAAATAACCCAGCAAGCCGGCATCGTCTTCATCGGCCTGCACCACAGTTGGAATGGGTTTTTTGGGGCACACCAGAATATGCATGGGTGCTTGCGGATTGACGTCCCTGAAGGCGATGCAACGCTCGTCCTCAAAAACGATATCGGCCGGTATCTCGCGCGCGATGATCTTTTCGAAGAGCGTCATTTCAGACATATCATTTTCCCCTGTTCGATTTCCACACTCGGGCGGAAATACAGAAGTGCCGGTCCAGCAACCTTTACGCGCCAATCGATTACACCTAAGCGCCCAGGCTCCAAGAAGATACGGAAACGGTCAATTGAAAACTTCGGGCCGGCCGCTCCCTATGCCCGTTCACTCACCGCGCGTCTGCGCGGCCTCCTCTATGCGGGATCAGGACGGCCTGTTGTCCTTCGCGCACGATATCGCCGAAATGGAGTCCAAAATCGTTTTTCTTGCGATCACTGAAAAAAAATTCGAGCGTGTGCGTAATCGTAGGAAAGGCCAGCTCCGACCATGGGATTTCCTGTTCATGATAGAGCATGCATTCCAGACTTTCGCTGCCGGGAGAAAATTCCAGGGTGGGCAATACCGCTTGAAACATCATATAGACCTGGTTGATCTGCGGAAGATTAAAAACCGCGAACAAATCCAGAATTTCGACCTGTGTGGACGCCTCCTCCAGGGTTTCGCGTGCCGCTGCCTCCACGGTCGTCTCGCCGTTCTCCATGAAGCCGGCCGGGAGAGTCCACCATCCATAACGCGGCTCTATCGCGCGCTTACACAACAACACTTGATCGCCCCAGATCGGGACGCAGCCGGCAATAATTTTCGGATTTTCGTAAAAGATCTCTCCGCATGCTCCGCAAACATAGCGCTGACGATTATCATCATCCGGAATCCGCCACGTTATGCGATCCGAACCGCAGTTACTGCAAAAATTCAAAAAAACTCTTCCAATCCGCCGCTGAAATCGATCGCTTCGTGGATCGACGGCCATAAGGTATCAAGGATGAGCGGCTGGACGTCCGCCGTCGGATGCAGCCCGTCTGCTTGAAACGCATTCTGGTTGGCCGCAAATCGTTTGAGCATGAATGGTGCATACAGGATTTCGTGATCGGTCCCCAGTTGATCGAAGACCTCCTCGAATGCATCGATGTAAGGCGGTCCGTAATTGGGCGGAATGCGCACCTTGACCAGGACCACCGACGCCCCGGCGAGTTTTGCGGTGTCGATGGCCTGAGTCAGATTTTTCTTGATTTCCGCGACCTTGATTCCGCGCAATCCGTCGTTTGCGCCGAGGGCGATGACGACCGTGCCGGGATTGTGCTTTACGATCAGGCTGCCAAGGCGACGGGCACCGCCCCTGGTTGTATCACCGCTGATACTGGCATTCACGACCTGTTGTCGATAGCCTTCCTCGTGCATTCGTTTCTCCAACAGGCTGGGCCAGCTTTCTTCAATACTGATTCCGTAACCGGCACTCAAACTGTCACCCAGTATCAATACTGGCTTTTCGTCGGCCGCGGCCGCCGCGATCCCTATTTCCCAGATTAGTAAAGATACAAACATGAACGACCGAGGCGACCATACAGGCCCCTTGATCATCGATGCGGCGGGTGTATCCAAGGTGGTCAGCGCTCCAAACGGTGAATTACGCATCCTCAATGATATCAATTTTGCCGTCAGGCCTCGTGAACGAGTTGCCATAACGGGAGTCTCGGGCTCGGGAAAATCAACCATGCTGGGTTTGCTGGCGGGCCTCGATATCGCGTCAGAGGGTTGTGTTCGAGTGCTCGATCATTCGCTGTCGGAAATGCGCGAAGACGACAGAGCCCTGCTCCGCCGGCATCATATCGGGTTCGTATTTCAGGCATTTCATCTGATCAGCAGCTTCACGGCGGTCGAAAACGTGATGCTACCGCTCGATCTGAAAGGCGAGCCCGACGCTTTAGATAAAGCCCATCGAATGCTGGTACGCGTCGGACTCTCTGAACGTGCACAGCACTTTCCCCGGCAATTGTCCGGCGGCGAACAACAACGCGTCGCCCTCGCGCGGGCATTCTGTACTTCGCCGGACATTTTGTTCGCGGATGAACCGACGGGAAACCTCGATGCAAAAACCGCGGACACGGTGGTGGATTTACTATTTGATCTCAATGCGGAATTCGGCACAACATTAATCGTCGTGACGCATGACGGCCATCTCGCCGACCGCTGCGATTGGCGAGTAAGCCTGGCTGGTGGACGCATTCTTGCCTGACAGTCCCGCATTGTCGCAACGCGGCCGCATCTATATCGCGGAGCTCGCCTGGCGCCTGCTGCTTCGCGATCTCGCAAGCGGACGCTTGTTCATCATGCTACTTGCGAGTTTGATTGCAGTCGCCAGTACCGTTTCTGTAAATCTCCTGGTGACACGGGTCGAACAGGTGCTCGTAGCCGAATCGAGCGCTCTGCTTGCCGCGGATATCGCCATCGTGACCAACGATCCACCGCCGCCGCGCTATGAAAGGGATGCGCGCGCGCTCGGTCTCGACACGGCCCGCATAGCGAGTATGAGAAGCGTAGTCTCACATGAAGATCAGTTGGAATTGGTCCGGCTCAAAGCGGTGGATTCGAACTATCCGCTGCGCGGGTGGTTCGACGTTGCTGATAAGCCGTTCGAAGCGTCGACGCGCGTCGATAGCGGCCCCGAAAGGGGAGAAGCATGGGCTGACGCCAAGCTGTTCCAGCTACTCGTCGCCGAAATTGGCGATACGGTGACGGTAGGCAGAACACCGTTGCGACTGTCGAAGCTTGTGGTGCTCGAACCCGATCGCGGAGGCGACCTGTTTTCCATCGCGCCGCGCCTGTTGATGCATCACGACGATCTCGTGAAGACGGGACTCATTGTTACAGGAAGCCGCGTACATTACAGAACCCTGATAGCCGGACCCGCCGCTACGGTTTCGCGCTATCGCGACGCCCTCGATCTACCGCCTGGCCACACCGTACTCGATCCCCGCACTGCGCGTCCGGAAATGCGCTCCGCATTCACGCAGGCGGAACGTTTCCTCGCGTTGGCGGCGTTCTCGGGAGTTCTGCTCGCGACCATAGGCATCGCGCTGGCCGCGTCCAGTTATAGCGAACACCATGAAACAACGACGGCGATCGTTAAGACCCTCGGCCTCACGCGGCGCGAAGTAAGCACTCTGTTCTTTTTCGAACTCGTCTACCTGGCGCTGCTGGCGACCTCTCTCGGTGACGCGCTTGCATACGTCGTACATGGTTTCCTGATCGAGCAATTCTCGCCCAACATCGCTGCGTCCGGCGTCGGCATACCGTTGATTCCGCTTCTGCACGGCGGCTTGATCGCCGTAGTTGCATTGGTCGGGTTCGGACTGCCAAGCTTGATCCGGCTCAGCGAGATTCCGGTCATGACCATACTCGCACGAGATCGCGTCGCGGTAACGCGCCCCGCCCTCGCGACTACGGCCACGATGCTGGGATCGATTCTACTCATCGCGCCTTGGCATGTCGGGAACCCGAATCTGATCGCCCTGACTCTCTTGGGCATGCTGGGGTCGGCGGTCGTGCTCGCGACCGGAGCGTACGTCATGGTTCGACTCATGGGCCGCCTGCGCGCGCGCACCAGCATGACTTGGCGCTTCGGCCTGGCAAATATCGCGAGGCGCGCGCGGCTTAGCGTGCTGCAGAGCACCGCCGTGGGCCTTGGCATTGCCATCATTCTGCTTCTGGGGCTCGTCCGCGACGAACTCATGCAGCAATGGTCCGAACGTCTGCCGCCGGACGCGCCAAATCATTTTCTGATCAACGTTCAGGGTGATGAAGTTTCGTCGGTAACCGCGTTTCTTCGAGAACGGGGCCTCGGCGCAACGCGCTTCTACCCGATGGTGCGCGGACGCCTTACGTCGATCAACGCCCGGGCGGTCGATGCTGAAGATTATCCCGAACCGCGCGCGCGTCGTCTGGTCGATCGAGAATTCAATTTGTCCTGGGCAGAAACGATGAAACCGGACAACCGGCTGGTCGCCGGGCGGTGGTGGAACGACGCGGTCGCCGACGGTGAATTATCCGTTGAGGAAGGTATCGCGGAAACCCTGGGTATCGCGCTCGGCGACGTTCTTGTCTTCACCGTTGCGGGAAGTCCTGTCAAGGGACAGGTCACCAGTCTCCGACACGTTGATTGGGACAATTTCGACGTCAATTTCTTCATGGTTATGAATTCCGCCCTCCTACAGGGTGAACCGACGACCTACATTACGAGTTTTCGCCTGCCTCCGGCCCGCCAATCACTCATGGGCGAACTCGTCACCCGCTATCCGAGCGTTACCGTAATAGACGTCGATGCCTTGATGCGGCAGGTGCGAAACGTCATGGATCGCGTCTCAAGTGCGCTGCAGGGGGTTTTTCTATTCGCTTTGGGCGCCGGCCTCTTGGTCCTTGCGGCCGCGGTACAGGCGAGTCAACGCGAACGCGCATTGGACACCGTGCTTCTTAAAACGCTGGGGGCCTCACACCGCTTCATTCGTCGCACGATGCTGCTCGAGTTAACCCTACTCGGTTTGCTCGCCGGTTTCGTCGCGAGCTGCGGTGCGATCGGGACAGGCTGGATACTTGCGCAAACCGTGTTGGATATTCCTTACCATCCTGGCTGGCACATCCCGGTTCTCGGCATTGTGGGGGGTGTCGCAGGCGTCACCCTCGTTGGCATGACGGTGCTTGGCAAGGTCCTGCGCCAATCGGTCATGAGCGGCCTGCGCGAGTCGCTATAAATTGGGGATAGCGTCGGAAATTAAAACCTATTCCAGCCTTTCATCATCTTCTGCAGACCATGGGGGACTCACGATTGCAATGAACCGCAGCAGCGTGTCGGCGACGTTTTCTATCCACTGCTCGGCGCCGCTCGGGATCAATACGGCATCACCGCTCGCCACTTCACGCGTATCCTCCCCGATATGCATGCGCCCACGACCTTCGAGGACGTAGTAGACTTCGGTCTGTCGGAGGCGATGGCGGTAACTGTGCTTGCCCGGCTCGATTTCAGCAACGGCGAACGAATATGGCAGTTCGACCGCGTCGTTCTTCACATGTAGCAGCTCGAAAATTCGGCACCCATCGTTGGCGACCAGAGGCGGACAGGCGGCCAGAGACTTGATCAGCATCATCGTTCCCTTGGATTGGACGCGGTACGTCGATCATAGCCTTTGCGCCGGCACCTAATGTCCCCATTGTCCACCGCCCCCGCGTTCGAGCACGGTCGCAAACCGCGGATCGGCGTGCTGCTCTGTAACGTAGGAACGCCGGAAGCGCCGACGACATCCGCGGTTCGACGTTATCTCGCGGAATTCTTGAGCGATCCCCGTATCGTCGATCTGCCCCGCCTAGTTTGGCTGCCGGTACTCCATGGAGTCATCCTCAACACGAGACCGCAGCGCTCGGCTGCTGCGTACGCGACCATATGGGAATCCGAGGGCTCCCCTCTACTGACCGCCTCACAGCGGCTTTGCGCAGCGCTCGAACAACGGTTTAAATCTGATCTGGGAGACGGCGTGGCGTTCGCATTGGGAATGCGCTATGGCAATCCGTCGATAGCTGCCGGCCTCGAGCAACTGATTGCAGCCGACGCCCGGCGGATTCTGATCGTCCCCTTGTACCCGCAATACGCATCGGCGACGACGGGCTCGGTCTATGACGCCGTGCTGGCCTATTGCCGCGGGCTGCGCTGGGTACCGGAACTCCGCTTCATCAACGACTATCACGCGGACACGCGATACATCGGCGCCGTTGCCGAGTCCATTTCGGAATTCTGGTCGACTCACGGACGCCGCGAGCGCCTGTTGATGTCGTTTCATGGCATTCCCCGCGACACTTTCCTCGCAGGCGATCCCTATTATTGTCAATGCCAGGCGACGGGCCGCCTGCTGGCCGAACACCTGGAATTCGACTCCGCCGCGTGGTCGTTAAGCTTTCAGTCGCGCATCGGGCCAAAAACCTGGCTGGAACCCTACACCGACGTGACGCTGGTGGATTGGGCACGCGGCGGTCTCGCCAATGTAGATGTAGTATGTCCGGGCTTCTCCGTCGACTGCCTCGAAACACTCGAGGAGATCGCCATGCGGTACGCTGCATTGTTCGAGCAGGCGGGGGGACAGAAACTTCGATATATCCCCGCCTTGAACGATCGGGCAAAGCACGTCTCGGCGCTAGCGGGCATCATCTCGGGCCATTTGTCCGGCTGGCTCGACGAGATGACGCAAACTTCGGGCGGGGAGGAAGCCGACCGCCGCGCCGCGGCGGAGCGTGCGCGCACGGCAGGCGCGACGCGTTGAGTGGCTTGCCTAATGCGCGAAGGCGTCCGAATTCAGGTGGATGGGATCAGCCGTCACCGACGATCGTGACGACGACTACGCGGCGATGCGGGCGCGTGCGGTGCTCCCACAGGTAAATGCCCTGCCAGGTTCCAAGCACGAGACTACTCCGGCGTACCGGTATCGTCAGGTCGCTCTGGGTCAATACGCTGCGTACGTGAGCGGGCATATCATCGGCCCCTTCGGCGTCGTGACGGAAAAGCGTATCGCCATCCGGAACCAGGCGCTGCATGAATCGTTCGAGATCGTGCAATACGTCCGAGTCGGCGTTCTCACATAGGACGAGCGAAGCGCTGGTGTGCCGGATCGAAACCGAGCATAACCCGATCTCAACACGCGAGCCGCTCACGATCGATTCAAGTTGGCGGGTTAATTCGGTAAAACCCCGCCCTGGCGTTTGAATCTCTATCTCGTCACTTGCAACCATTGCGTGCCTGCTCCCGGCAGTGTCCTCAACGAACGGGGCAGCCTTTTTCGACCAGGCGTTTACTCGATCCGATCGACCAAGGCATCGACCGGCTTGCGATGTTGTTCGCTTATCGTGGCAGGCCATCCGTACCAGAACATACCAACGACGGTCTCGCGTTCTCGCACGATCCCCGCAGCCTCGTAGAACGCGTCCAGATCGACCACGGCCCCGGTCGTCCATTTTGCGCCGGCGCCTACGGCCCACAGGTAAAGCATCATGTTCTGCGCTGCACAGCAGCAAGCTGCGTAGTCTTCACGAGCGCGAACGGCATCATCGCTGTTTACACAGGTCAAAATTAACCATCCCGGCATCGCCAACCAACGTTTGAGTTTGATTTCGGCAGCGCGTTCGCCGCGTGAATCGCGCACGAGTTCGGCATTGAGTTCTGCGATTCGAGTTCGCGCTTTATCTCCTAGAAGGTAAAAATGCCAGGGTTCGGTACGATGGTGATTAGGCGCCCATCGTGCTGAGTCAATCGCGCGCAGGATCAAAGCCTCGGGTACCGGTTCGGCCTTAAAGTCGTGCACGGTTCTACGACCGCATAGGACCCGATAAACCTCCCCGGCGTCGGTCGGGACTTGCTTCATGGAAGAAGAACTGTCTGTCACTGCAAATGATCCTCGATCAGCCGGTCGTCGATGAGCCCGTAAAACATTCCTGTCGCTGCATTGCTGAAACGCCAGCCGAGGTGCTCCCGGCATCCGCGGCAACTCGCCATCTGCCATCTATAACCCGCAAACCAGGTATGTTCCATAGTCGGCTCACCGCTTTCCCTACACCCGGGCGCGTCGATAAATGTTCGAAAAGAATAGCAAAACCCATTTGGATTGATTCCGCTATGGAAAGTCTTGCCGGATATTTCGGTGATGAACTCCTTGCGGGTTACGAGGTGGCGGCACGCCGCGCACAACAAGATCGCACCTCGGGAAGTATCGATCCCTAAGGATGTTGCATCGGGGTCGGCGGAAAAACCGCTGCCAACGCCGCTGTCGAGTAGCTTAAACAAAATTTGTATCCACGGGTTAAGATCCGAGTCCAGAATGTTGTCGACCTCGTTTCGCACGAATTATAGGGTGCCCGCACGGTACCGGCCCGATTCCCGGGGCAGCAAGCCGTGAATCTGCCTGCAGCACGGCCGCGCATTCTCCAGGCTGCGGTCGCAGTATTACTTTCATTCACGGCTTCGAGCGCGCTCGCGGCAGATGAATGCGCAACCCAACGGGAAAGTTTCGACAAGGTACTCAAGGCCCAATCCTCGAACCGGTATACGCTCGCCCGCCAGTTGGTCGTGGGCCTCGAGGAATATCCTTTATATCCCTATTTTCGTTATAACGATCTTCGCCGCCGCCTCCACCGTTTACCCGAAGGCGACGTCGCACAGTTTTTTTCAGCCTACGACGATTCCTACCTCGCCGAGCGCCTGCGTCTTGAATGGTTGAAGCAGCTTGCGCGCTCGAAGCGGTGGGCGATGTTTCTGCGCTATTACCGTCCCCAGACCGACACAAAGCTGCGTTGCCTGCACCTGAGCGCGCGAATCAAAACGGGCGCTTTGGAAGGTGTGTTGGCGGACGCGAACGAATTATGGCTGGTCGGGAAGTCGCAACCCGAGGAGTGCGATCTCGTGTTCAAGCGCTTGTACGCGAGCGATCTCATGGACGATGACTTGTTATGGCAGCGAATCAGGCTCGCGATGGAGAACGGGAAATCGAGCCTCGCCCGATATCTGGCGTCGAAACTCGTGCATGATCACAATCAACAGATGTATGCGCTTTGGTCTAGCGCACATCAGAATCCCAAGCGCGTCCTGCGGGACCGGAAACTCGATGATGTCGCTGAAATACGTGAAATCCTGATCTACGCGCTGAAACGCCTCGCGCGCAACCGGGTCGACAGCGCGTTGCAAGCCTGGCAGGACGTGTCGAGGAGATACAGCTTCGGCGAGCAGGAGTCCGGCCTCGCCGCGAGGACTTTCGCCATTGCCGCCGCGCGCCGCGAGCACGCCAGTCGCATCGAACTCCTGGACGCCGTCCCACAGCACGACGTCGATGCGGACGTCGAGCGCTACAGATTGCGCGAAGGTATCGCCGAGCGGGCGTGGGAGTGGCTCGGCCGCTGGACCCAGACCGAACCGATTTCAGACGTCAACCGCCTGCGCTGGCGCTACTGGCACAGCCGCGCGCTGGAAGAACTGGGGCGCTCTGAGGAAGCGACGGCGATTCTCAGGGACCTCGCAAAGGAGCGCGACTATTATGGTTTTTTGGCGGCAGATAAACTGGATCTTGACTATTCACGCAACTTCGACCCGATCTCCGCCTCCGCGAGTGAACAGAGTGAATTGCTCGCCATGCCTGGCATCCTGCGCGCGCTTGAATTATTCCTGCTGAACCGCCGGTTTCAGGCGCGCCGCGAGTGGACCCATGAACTCTTACGCATGGACAAACGGCGCCAGGAGGTTGCCGCAACCCTGGCCGCGGATTGGGGCTGGCACGATCGCGCGATTTTTTCACTTGGCAAGGCGGAATCCTACGACGACCTTTACGTGAGATTTCCTATACTTTACGAAGATATCGCCGCGGATTACGCCGAACGGCGAGGCCTCGCCCTGGCACGCATTTTGGCGATCATCCGCTCGGAGAGCACGTTCATTGCCGATGCACGTTCCGGTGCCGGCGCGCTGGGCTTGATGCAGATATTGCCTCGAACGGGGCGCGAAACAGCAAAGCGATTAGGCATGCGATTCGAGAGCGCGAAGATCCTGTACCAGCCAAGAAAAAATATCGCGATAGGGACCGCTTATTTCAAACAGATGCTGGACCGCTACAACGGCAACTTCGCCATGGCGGCCGCAGCGTATAATGCGGGGCCCCATAGGGTCAGGCAGTGGCGGCACGATACCTACACTACGACGGAGCGCTGGATCGACATGATTCCGTTTACCGAGACACGCCGTTATGTCCGCCGTGTCCTGTTTTACACTGACGTATATGAATGGCGTCTCGAAAAAGAACGGACGAAACTGCAAACCATAATGTTCCCGATACCGGCGAAACGGTTGTCCAGCACTGCCGAGTGTACGACATGACCAAACCCATCGCAGGATTGCTTGGAGGGAGCGGATTCGTTGGGAGCGTTATCGCGAATCGCCTGGTCAACCGGGGCTATGCGGTGAACATCTACTCGCGCAAACGCGATCACGCGCGCCACCTGTGGCTGTTACCCGATACGCGGATCATAGAGCTCGACCCTGGATATCAAGAACAACTCAATGCGGCAGTGTCGGGCTGCGCGGTGCTAATAAACCTGATTGGGATCCTGAACGAAAAGGGTGACAACGGCGAAGGTTTTCACCATGCACATATGGAGATCACGGCACGGGCGGTAAAAGCCTGCAAATCGAACAATATTCCCCGCCTGTTGCAAATGAGTGCGATTAACGCGGACAGTTTTGCATCGAGTTACTATCTGCGCAGCAAAGGCGAGGCCGAAAAGCTCGTGCTCTCGGAACAAAACAGCCGGTTCGGTGCGACCATTTTCCGGCCGTCCGTCATATTCGGTCCCGATGATAAATTCATTAATCGATTTGCGCGGCTGCTAAAAATGAGCCCGGGATTTTTTCCACTCGCTTGCGCTAACGCCCGCTTTCAACCCGTATTCGTCGGTGACGTCGCCGATGCCGTCCTCGAAGCACTCGAACAAGTTGCGGCTGCTGGTCAACGCTTTGATCTGGGCGGTCCGGATGTCATGAGCTTGCAAGAGATAGTGAACTATGTCGCGGCCGTCATCGATCGCCCCACGATCGTGATACCGCTGGGGGGGACGCTGTCCAGCTTTCAGGCCAACCTACTCGAGTATTTTCCCGGCAAGCCGTTCTCCCGGGATAATCTGCGCTCAACGCAGGAAGATTCCGTGTGCGGACCGAACAACGCCCTCGAACAGCTCGGTATCCGACCGACGCCGATGGACCAGATCGTTCCACAGTATCTTGGCGGTGAACGCATTCGAAATCGCTATTACGGGTATCGTTCGGAAGCTCGGCGCGATGATTGAAAAACGTCGAAACGTCAGCGCAGCTCCGGTTTCGAACGGGGAGATGATACGACCTCTCGCACCGCCTCCCAAGGCTGCAGGCGAATCGTCGGCCGCGTAAAAAAACCTGGGACTGCGATGGAAGTCTATCAGGTAGGCGGCGCGGTAAGAGACCGTTTGCTCGGCATCGAGATCAAGGACCGTGACTGGGTCGTCGTCGGCGCGTCGCCGGATGACCTTCTCGACAAGGGCTACAAAAAAGTCGGCGCCGATTTCCCGGTCTTTCTGCACCCGGATACTGCCGAGGAATACGCGCTCGCTCGCACTGAGCGCAAGTCGGGCGCGGGATACAAGGGATTCAAGACCAAGGCTTCGCGCGAGGTTACTCTTGAAGAAGACCTGGCCCGGCGCGATCTCACCGTCAACGCCATGGCAATGACGCCTGACGGCAGAATTATCGACCCGTACGGGGGACGGCAGGATCTCGAAACGGGCGTCCTCCGTCACGTAACCGGGGCGTTCGTCGAAGATCCGCTGCGGGTATTGCGCGCGGCGCGTTTCGCGGCGCGGTTCAATTTCACTGTTGCTCCCGAAACACTCGATTTGATGCGCCAGGTTGCCCTGTCCGGGGAGTTGTCAACCTTAACGCCGGAACGGGTGTGGGGTGAATTACGCCGCGCTCTCAGTGAAAAATTTCCCGCCCGATTCATCGAGGTTTTAAGGGAGTGCGAAGCAAGCCGGGCGCTCTTCCCGGAAATCGACACCGGAGAACACATACTCCTGGCGCTAAAACAGGCGGCCCGGCGGAACGCGGTTGAGGTCGTACGCTTTGCCGTCCTGGTACACGATCTCGGAAAAGGGACAACGCCTGATAGAATTCTGCCGTCTCGTCACGGCCATGAAGAGCGCGGCGTGGCGCTCATCAACAAATTCAGCGAGCGCTTGCGGGTACCCCGGGAGTACCGCGAACTGGCCGTGCTGGTATCTCGGTTTCACACCAAGGTTCATCGTGCGCGGGAAATGAAACCGGCCACGATCCTGCGCCTGCTCGAAGGCGCCGATGCTTTTCGCAGAACAGAACGGTTTGCCAACTTCCTCGAAGCCTGCACGATCGATGCCACGGGCCGCCGCGGGCTTGAGGACGCCGATTATCCGCAGGCCGATCGATTACGCCAGGCGCTCGAAGTAGCGACGGGAGTCGACGCGCGCTCGTTGGTCGAACAGGGTTGCGAAGGTGAGGGACTCGCACTAGCACTGCATAAAGCGCGTGTGGAGGCCCTTACTCGCAGCAAAAATTAATAGCGAATTCCAGTTCCTCTTTTTCCGGATGTCCGGGAATAATGACGCCTGCTCCCAATAGCTTGGACGATCCCCGTTTGAGATCGACCCGGCTGCCGTCTTCGTTTATGACGACCGAGCCGTTCGTGCTGTTGTCCGTAATGGTGAATCTACCGCGCCTGAACTGCGCGCTCAGGTGCTGCCTCGATACCAGGTCCTTATCAACAACGAGGTCGTTTTGGGGTCCTCGTCCTATGGAGATCACCGGGCGCGACGCGTTTATTACGACCACTGCGTCGCCATATTTGCATTCTACGGAATCGTAGGCCTGCGCATCATGAACGGGCTTTCGCCGTTATAGGCTGTAATGGATTCGACATCCCAGATGATCTCGTAGCGTTCGACGTGTTCGAGTGATATGAAATCCCAGGTTTCATCGTCAACGTAACGCGCAACCGCGCGGTACAGCCGCGGCAACTCGTCGATTAAAGCGCGGGTGGCAAGTGTCTGCTCCGATTTGGCCTAACCCGCGGCCTAACTCGCTATTTTGGTTGTTTCGCTCATCGACAACTGGGAACTCTTTGGCAGGGGCCCGTAGTGAAGCCCGATCTGCAGGCGAATGTTGCGTTCGTCGTCGTTGGCATATTTATCATTTAGATCCGCATGGATATCGGACGCCGCGCTCGCAGCTTCCGTCGGATCTGAAAACAGCGCCATGACCTCATCCCCGACTTCGGCGATGACGCGGCCATGATGCTCACTGCAGTGGTTTTTGAGCGTGGCCAGGCAATCGGCGACGATCTCCCGAGCGCGTGCATCACCCAACGCCTCGTACAAAGCGGTGTTGCCGACAACGTCGGTCGACATTATGACTTTCGTGTCGATATTGCGCTCAGGATCGTACAGTCGGGTACTCAACTATCGATGTAGGTACCCTTTTCAGCTTGGCCGACAATATGACGACCATGGAAAGGCTCAAAATATCATGGAGTCGGATTGACAACCAGAGATTTAGGAATTGCCACCCCAGATCTTTTGAAGTCTGCGATCGCGTCCGCAGCCGAACCGGTAGTGCTTATAGCGGATCGGATTGGTTACATAAAAGTCCTGGTGGTAATCCTCAGCTACGAAGAACCCGCTCGCTGCAGTGATTTCGGTTCGAATCGGGTCCTTGAAAGGTTTGGTCTTTTCGATCTGAGCGAGCGACGCAAGAGCGGCGTCCCTTTGCGCTTCCCCGTGATAGAAAATCGCGGAACGATACTGACTTCCTCTATCACAAAACTGGCGATCGGCTGTAGTTGGATCAATGTTACGCCAGTAGATCTCGAGCAAGTCTTCGTAGTTGACTTGTTCGGGATCGTAGATGATTCGAACCGCCTCGGCGTGACCGGTGCTACCCGATGAAACTTGGTGATAAGTCGGATTGTCGACATGTCCGCCCGTATAGCCCGAAGTGGTCGATATGACCCCGTCTACGACATCGAACGGTGGTTCCATGCACCAGAAACATCCGCCCGCGAAAGTCGCTACCCCGAGTTCGCCGGGCGGCTCCCCGGCAGTTCGCGTACCCCCTTCACTGCGCCCGCCCGCAACCGCAATAACAACGAGCAAAAGCCCGCCTGCGACAGCGGCAAACGCGAGCGGTTTGCCCCTGTACAACTTCAAAATCTGCATGCCTCCGTACCCTTTATCATTGGTCGCGTGAATATCGGACCTGTTCCGGGTGCTTGAGTTGCATCGACTCGGTCCGGGGCGTTAAAAATCTTCGGATCCGCTGAAAGTCGATCGCTACCGACCGGACTCCGGTCAAGCAAAATACCAAAGTAAGGCCGCGCCGAACGCAATGCGATAAAGCACGAAGGGAGCCATACCGACGCGTTCGACGAACTTAAGAAACGCATGGATACAGATGAAGGCGCTGAGGCCCGACAAGAAGACGACCGCGGCGAGTTCACCCCAAGGCTGGGCGGCCGGCTTTCCTGCGAGTTGGACGATTTCGAGGCCCGATGCGAGGACGATTACGGGAATGGACAGGAGAAACGAGAAACGCGCTGCGGCCTCGCGGGTCATTCCAAGGGCAAGCGCCGCAGTGATGGTGATCCCGGATCGCGAGGTGCCGGGTATGAGCGCGATTGCCTGTGCGCATCCAATCAGAAGAGCATCACGCATTTTGAAGGAATCGAGGCCGCGGCTTCGCTCGCCGAGCCGATCAGACAACCACAGGGCGACGCCGAATAGGATCGTGGCCGCCGCGATAAGCTGGACCGAGCGAAGAGTCGTCGCGACGAACGCGGGGGCGAATAATCCGACGACGCCGACCGGTAAGGTTCCGAGCAAAACGCCCCATGCCAGCTTCGCCGGTCCATCCATTGGCGCCCCGGTCAACGTTCGAGTCCACGCGCGGCCGAGCACAAGGATGTCGCGGCGGAAATAGAGGCTCACCGCGGCGAGGCTGCCAAGATGCGCGGCGACGTCAAATGCCAGTCCCTGGTCCGTCCAGCCCGTGATCCGAGGCAGAATAATCAAGTGAGCGGAACTCGAAATCGGCAGGAACTCGGTGACGCCCTGGACGACAGCCAGCATGATCAAGTGAACAGTTGCCATTCCCGTACAGGTCTCAGCTTTCGGCGAATCCGCTCAAGCGGTGTCGCTCATCCGCGGCAAAGCCGATGAGGTTTTCGGAGTAATCCGCCGTCAATGCCATTGCCTTGCACGTCTGACCCATTGCCGAAGGCAAGAGCAGACGTTTGGCTTCTTGTGTAAGTTTGAATTGACTCGCGGCATCTCGCTCCCCGTTCGCCTCGACGAATTGATCCACGCCGCAAGCAAGAAGAAACCGCGTCTGGGTGGTGAAGCCCGCCATTCGCAGACCGGCATCGACGGCCAATTCAGCCACCAAGGTAAAATCGACGGCGGCCGTGATGTCCTGCTCGCCGGGATAAAGAAATGGATCGTCATGGACGCGATGCTGAAAGTGGCACTTGAGCGTTCCGCGTGAGCGTGAAGGATGAAAGTATTCGTGCCGTGGATATCCGTAATCGATCAAAATAACCACGGCCCGCCTCAGAACGGAACTCAGATCGGCGAACCAGGCCTCGAGCGCGGGGTTGAATTCTGAGATAAAATCATCCGGTAACAGCACTTTCCCGTCACGCCGACGCTCGATGCCCGTTACCTCGAGTGCCGCCGGATCCAAGACGGTCCAACAAAAACCGTGCGCGTTTAACCCAACGCCCAGTTCCCTAAGAAAGCCATCTACGACGATGAATCTTTTGACCGGCATCGCGTCCAGCACCTCGTTCGCGATCACGATACCGTCGATTTCCGATGGTGCGTGCTTTTCGCTCCATCTCACCCGCTCAAAGCACGCCGGCACTTGGTCCCTGATCAGTGCTTCCTGGCGGCAGCGCATACGCGGGCTTGGTTCGACGATTACGTAAGACGCGGGCAGGGCATCTTGCTGCTCGAGGATTCGCAGGAGGCTACATGCCAGACGTCCGCTGCCGCCGCCATACTCGACGATGGATCCTCCGATCTCCTCGAGGATCTGGATGCATTGGCGGGCAAGACAGCGGGCAAAGAGTTCGCCGCTCTCCGGCGCCGTGATGAAATCGCCACCGGGGCCGAATACCGGCGAGCTCCCAGTGTAGTATCCGAGGGTCGGCTCGTACAAGGCCAGGTACATGTAACGGTCGAAACCGATCGCGCCTCCGGCCTTTTGGATCTCTGATCGGATGAATGACGACAATCGCCGGGATCGTTGCAGCGCGTCTGGATCGGGATCTGGTTGGCCCAAATTTACTTCCATCGTCCTTTAGAACTCATTTCGAATCGATAGCCTCGCACCTGCGTATAATTTCGAGATGGAATGTCTTTCGATCGCCGCGCTCCCCACGAAGCATCATAAACATTCGAGGTGAAAGTACCATGAACCTATCTCAAAATTATCCGCGTGTGCGCCGGGAGCGATTTTCGCAGAGTATCAAGGCGCGAGGCGTGTGGTTTAGCGGTGCTAAATGAGCGACGAGCAACGCCGAAATGCGCGAAAATAGCCCTAGCCCCCGGGTTGCGCCCTGAAAGCGCGCTGACTTCGTTGCAGCGCTTGAACATAGCGGAGCTCAGCCCTGCACACTGCGTCTTGCCATCGCGCTTTCAGGGCACAACGCACATGCGGATAATTTTGAGATAGGTCCATGCCTGTAGAGGATCGACAGGTCGCACTCGTGACGGGTGCCGCGAAACGCCTGGGTGCCGTTATGGCTCGCGTTCTTCATAGCCGGGGTTACAGAGTCATCGTCCATTTCCACCGATCGTCGAACGCGGCGCGCACACTCGTTGACGATCTCAATCAAATACGGGCGGATTCAGCGGTCAGCGTGCAGCAGGATCTCACCGCCGAGAATGCCGCAATGACCCTGGCCGATTCGATTCGACGAAACTGGTCCCGGCTTGACTTATTGGTCAATAATGCCTCTGTTTTTGACAAAACACCGCTCGAC
>JAYYZW010000110.1:0-14193 GCA_036339995.1 Pseudomonadota bacterium | reverse complement strand
GACGTCTGCCCGTCCATCGGCAGAGGCGGTGCCGATGCAGATGAACGGGGAGCGTTCGATATAGGCTTTGCAGTGCTTGTCGAGATGGTCGATCGCTTTGGCTGCCGCGAGGTCCATCGGTTTGCCGATGAATTCGCGCAGCTCGTCTTCGCTCGGAAACCGATGTTGCGCTGGATTCGCTGTCACCTTGCCCTACCTCCGTTGACGCGTAATGGGTGAGAATATACCAAACACGTTTACAAGTTTATGAACCGAACGCGCGCGGCGCCCGTAGAGGGCAAGGCTCGTTGTTCAATGCTGCGCTGCAATATATAATCGCAAAGTGTTACGGAAACATTGGGATCCCTCATCGGGATGGGGAGAGAAACGATGAAAATCGCTGTACCGCGAGAGGTACATGCGGGTGAACGGCGCGTCGCAACAACACCGGAGGTCGTCAAACAGCTGATCGAGCTCGGTTTCGAGCTGGCGGTCGAAAGCGGTGCAGGGACGGCTGCGAATTTTTCCGACGCGGCTTATGCCCAGGCCGGTGCAGCCCTCGAAACGGATGTGAAAAAACTCTGGGATGAGGCGGACATCATTCTCAAGGTCCGTGCGCCCGAACAGCATGCGGGCCTGGACGCTCACGAATCGAAGTTTCTGCGCGAGGGACACACGCTCATCGCGTTCATCTGGCCCGGCCAGAATCCTGATCTCATGGAAACACTTGCCGCGACCGGTGCGACCGTGCTCGCGATGGACAGTGTGCCGCGCATCTCGCGCGCCCAGCAGATGGACGCATTGAGTTCGATGGCCAATGTCGGTGGCTACCGCGCGATCATCGAGGCCGCCAATCATTTCGGGCGTTTCTTTACCGGGCAGATCACCGCCGCGGGTAAAATGCCGCCGGCGAAGGTGTTGATCATCGGTGCCGGCGTCGCCGGGCTCTCGGCAGTCGGCACGGCGAAGAGCATGGGCGCAATCGTGCGCGCGTTCGACACGCGTCTCGAAGTCAAGGAACAGGTCGAAAGCATGGATGCCGAGTTTCTCGAGTTGAAGTTCGAAGAAGAAGGCTCCGGCGAGGGCGGTTACGCCAAGACCATGAGCGCGGAGTTCATCAAGGCCGAGATGGAACTGTTCGCCGAGCAGGCGCTCGAGGTGGACATCATCGTCACGACCGCACTGATCCCCGGTAAACCGGCGCCGAGGCTGATCACCGCCGACATGGTTGCATCGATGAAAAACGGCAGTGTGATCGTCGACCTCGCTGCCGAGCAGGGCGGTAATTGTGAATTGACAAAGCCGGGTGAAGTGGTCGAGTGCAACGATGTGACGATCATCGGCTACACGGATCTGCCGAGCCGCCTGGCGACGCAATCGAGCCAGTTGTACGCGACCAATCTACGCCACCTGCTGACCGAACTGACGCCTGGGGAGGACGGTAGCATTGTCGTCGACATGGAAGACGAAGCTATCCGCGGCGCCACCGTCATCAAGCAGGGCGAGCTTACGTGGCCGCCGCCACCGCCCAAACTGTCCGCGGCGCCGCCGAAGACGCTCGAAGCCGAAAAGCGGTCGCCGGGGCCGGCGCGAGAACGCAAGAAAAATGCCTGGGGTTCCGCGTTATTGCTGCTATTGGGCGCAGTCGCCTTGTGGGGACTCGGCCGCGTGGCGCCACCCGAATTCATGTCGCATTTAACGGTGTTCGTATTGGCCTGCTTCGTCGGCTACCAGGTCGTCTGGAACGTTACGCCGGCACTGCATACACCCTTGATGAGTGAAACCAATGCTATCAGCGGCATCATCGTCATCGGCGCCTTGCTGCAGATATCGACCGATTCAATCTTGATTACGGTGCTGGCGGCGCTTGCGATCGTGATCGCGACGATCAACGTAGCGGGCGGATTCCTGGTAACGCAGCGCATGTTGCGGATGTTTCGAAAGTAGGGCCGCACAATGGCACCCGGAATCGTAACTGCAAGCTACATCATCGCCGCCGTTTTGTTCATCCTGAGCCTCGGAGGCTTGAGCCACCCTGAAACGGCTAGGCGCGGAAACGCCTACGGCATGGCCGGCATGATCATCGCAATCGCTGCGACCATACTTGGCAATCAGGTGACGAACTACGTTGTACTGATCATGGTCATGCTGATCGGCAGCACCCTCGGGGTGATAGTCGCGCGGCGCGTGCAGATGACCGAGATGCCGGAACTGGTCGCGATCCTCCACAGCTTCGTCGGCCTAGCCGCCGTATTGATTGGGATCGCAACCTACCTCGGCGGCGACGGTCATTTACAGGGAGCGGAACGCACGCTGCACGAGGTCGAGATCTACTTAGGCATACTCATCGGCGCCGTCACCTTTACCGGCTCCGTCATTGCCTTCGGCAAGCTGCGCGGCCTGATCGACGGCAAACCGCTGTTGCTCCCGGCACGACATTGGATCAATCTAAGCCTTGGCGTTATCTGCGTCTGGCTGGGCAGCGAATTCGTCGGCGGCGAATCGATGGGAACGGGCGTCCTGCTGCTGCTCGTGATGACGTTTATTGCGTTCACCTACGGCATCCACATGGTGATGGCAATAGGCGGCGCAGATATGCCCGTCGTCGTCTCCATGTTGAACAGCTATTCGGGCTGGGCCGCGGCGGCAACCGGTTTCATGCTGTCCAACGATCTTTTGATCGTGACGGGTGCGCTGGTCGGGTCTAGCGGTGCAATATTGAGTTACATCATGTGCCGTGCGATGAACCGGCATTTTCTGGCGGTGATCGCCGGCGGTTTCGGCACTTCCGGCAGCGGCGCAGCGATCGCCATCGACGGCGAAGTGGAGGCGGTTATGGCCGAGGGTGCAGCGGAGCTGCTGCGCGAGGCCAGGCAGGTTGTCATCGTACCGGGCTACGGCATGGCCGTCGCGCGCGCTCAGAACACGGTGTATGAAATAACCAAGGTTTTGCGAGACCAAGGCAAGACCGTCCGGTTTGCGATCCATCCCGTGGCGGGACGCATGCCCGGCCATATGAATATCCTCCTCGCGGAAGCGCACGTGCCCTATGACATCGTGTTCGAGATGGCCGAGATCAACGGCGATTTCCCGGCGACGGACGTCGTGCTGGTGATCGGCGCCAACGACATAGTCAATCCCTCGGCCCAGGAGGAGCCGGACAGTCCCATCGCCGGCATGCCCGTCCTCGAGGTCTGGAAAGCGGGGACCGCCGTGGTGCTTAAACGCAGCATGGCCACCGGTTACGCGGGGGTCGACAACCCGCTCTTTTTCCGCACGAATACACGGATGTTGTTCGGCGACGCGAAGCAAAGTCTCGACGCCGTGCTTGCGGTATTGCATTAGCAGTTTGTGTGCTGTCCCGTGAAAAGGCGCGTAAGTCGCGCCGGATTTATTGTCGCTGGCAAGGCGCGACGATGCCGTGTAGCGGGCTCTGCACAAGGAGGAGCGCGGCTGGGGGCCAAAAAGACCGGCGAATTATGAAAGTTTTTCACAGGACAGGACACTAGTTTGTACTGCGCTCGCGACCTGAGTTTCAACCGTTTAATTGAACCGGCCCGGGTCTCTTAATCGACGGGAGAGAAAACATGATCGAACCGTACAACGCCGTCGGCCTGATCCCGACGGTCTGGGGCATCTCGAAACGCACGGACATCATGCGCAACATCGAGCACCAGAAGCATATGGTAAAGGCGGCCTGCTGGCTTGCGGGCCTGGATCTGCCGGTGCGCTTGATAGCGTTTCCCGAAGGCGCTTTGCAGGCCTTTAACGACGAAGTGCTCGACCTGGATCACGCGACCTTTGCGCGCGAGTGCGCCATCGACATCCCCGGACCGGAAACCGATGCGTTGGGAGCGATTGCGCGTGAATACGAGGTCTTTATCATGGCGCAAGCAAAAGCGCGCCATCCCGATTTCCCGGATCGCTATTTCAATATCGGCTTCATCTTGAATCCCGATGGCGACGTCATTCTGCAGCACCACAAGGTCGCGCCGCTCTATCCGGTCGAGCACTCGGTCTGTCCGCACGACGTCTTCGATTGGTGGATCGAGCGGTATGGCCGGAATCTGGACGCATTCTGGCCGGTGGTGGACACTGAGATCGGGCGCATGGGCATCATGATGGCCAACGAAGGCTCCTATCCCGAACATGCCCGCGGCCTGGCCATGAACGGCGCCGAAATCGTCTACCGCGCTTCGATTCCGCATCCCGCCGCTTCGAACGACTATTTCGAGATCCAAACCCGTGCACGCGCGCTCGACAACAACATGTACGTCATCGCACCCAATCTGGGGACCTATTATCTGACGGCGGAGTCCGAGGCGCCCATAGACACTTTTGGTGGCCATTCCTACATCGTCGACTACCGCGGACAGATCGTCGGGCGTCAGGAGTATGGTGGTGTGTCGACCAGCGTCTGCGGCCCGATAAACATCGAAGCGTTGCGGTATCACCGGACGCATTCAAAATGGACCAACTGGATAAAGGATCTGCGCACGGAAATGATCCAATTGATCTACGAGCAGCCCATTTATCCCAAGAACCTCTATGCCGATAGAGCGCCGATGGACCACGCGGAATATAAGCGTGAGGTGATCGATCGACAGATCAATCTGATGATAGAGCGGGGTATCTGGAAAGCGCCGTCCGAGCCCAAGGGCGGGGTCTAAATACATGTTCGGAATGCCGGGATCGGGGAAACGAATTCTCGTCGAACGGAACCGTCCGTGGACGCGATCGCGAGGATAATCAATAAACGGAGGTAGTGATGAAATTTGGAATTATGTACGACTTCCGTAATCCGGAGCGTTGGCACATTCCGGAACCCGTGTTCTATCAAGCGATGCTCGATCAAATGATCGATGCGGAAAAACTCGGCTTCGACCACATCTGGCTGACCGAGCATCATTTCACCGAAGATGCGTACAACCCGGCGTCCTTGTCGATGGCCGCCGCCATTGCCGCTGTGACCAAGCGAATTCGTATCGGGACTTTTATCCTGCTAATGCCCTTCATCGACCCCGTTCGGGCGGCGGAAGACGTGACGTTGGCGGACATCCTGTCGAATGGTCGGTTCGATCTCGGCGTTGGGCAGGGGTATACCCATGATGAATTCAATGCCTTCTGCATCGATCGCAAGGAACGCGCGCCCCGCATGATCGAGGGCATCGAGTTGATGAAGCGCCTGTTCACCGCGGAGCAGGTCACTTTCGACGGGCGCTTCACGCAGACGAAGAATATGACGCTCACGCCGAAACCCGTGCAGAAACCCCATCCGCCGCTATGGATCGGCGCGCGCGGCCCAAAGGCGACGCGACGCGCGGCGGAACTCGGTGCAAACCTGATGACCACGCTGGGCCCCGATCCTGCTCCGTTATATATCGAAACCCTGAAATCACTCGGCAAGGACCCGGCCAGCTTCAAGATCGCGCAGCTGCGCATGGTTTATTGCGCCGAGAACGAAGATCAGGCCTGGGCAGACACGCAGGAACACCTGTGGCACGTGTTCGGATATTACGCGCGCGTCTTGAGTGAAGCCGCTGACGTCGAAGGCGATGACGTGGCGCTTCCGATCGACGGTCCGGAAGATATCCGCCACTCCGCGCTGGCACAAACCAGCGTCCTCATCGGCACGCCCGACCAGGTTGCAGAGAAAATCGAGCAGTTTTGCAACGCTTACACGTGCACTGATTTCATTCTGTCTTCACACTTCGCCGGGATGGATCCAAAAAAGAGCGGCGCTTCTAACGCGTTGTTCGCAAGATACGTCATGCCGAGGTTTGCTAATGCTTGAGTGTCTGTAAAGCCGTTATCGGGGACACTTAGAAACATTTTTACGGGGAATGTATGCGTAAAGATTAATGGCTCCCACGGGGCGGCTTATTGACGCCTAGCACTGCGGAGTATGGGCGGCGAGGGTTCGCTTTCACATGGGTTGCGGGCGAATCGTTCGAGCTTTTTGTGTTCCCTGGATTAGACGACAACGCCGGGCTGCAAAAAAAACGGGCCGCAAAGACGGCCCGTTCAATATGTGCGTAGAAAGTCTTTTAGGCGAAGCGCTTAGCGACCCTCAGTCAGATAGTTCACGTCCATGGTTCGTTTGACTGTCGAGAACTTAGGTGAAGGGTAGCTATTGCCGAAACATGGAACTAGTGTCCCACGGTCGCCCTGATGGTCGATCACATTAATGCTTTGGAAGCTCGGCACGCGTACCCCAGACCCAGGCGGCTGTCCCGGGATTTCGGGCGGCGTTGTCTTTGCGCCATGTTGCCCCATTGCGACGGGACGAAAATCCGGATCTTCCGTCCAGCTTTTCGACATTTGCCAGCTTTTCCAAAGTTCGCCACCGCGGTCGTATGCATTCGCATAGAAACACATTGACGTCGTCTGTTCCAGATACAGGAATTTTTCTTTATACGGATGAGACCCGGACACCGGTATCTGGTTTAGAACATAGTAGTCACGCAGCTGCCAATCGTCGAGCATCGCCCACCCATTCGGTCCGTAGAAGACCGCATTGACATTGCGTGAACTATTAATTGCCAGGATCTTCGCCGTGCCCACGTACACCCACGTGTGTTCCAGCGGCCGGCCGTTAAAGCCGTAGAAGTCTTCCAGGGTATGGTCCGTGCCCAATAAGGAATCGTATTTGACCTCCACCGAGATGCGGCGCACACGGCGCAGGCTCGGAATGTAAGCCCACGAGTCGTCGGCTTTGCGCGCGTCCGCATAGCGCAGGATCAAAAACGAGGTTCCGGCGATGTCGAACGGTGAAACAAAGGCCGTATGCTCGCGAAAGTTGGTGCCTTTCGCGAAGCCCTTGCCGCTGTTAAACAGGTAGTTCGTTTCGGGGAGATCGGACCGGTGCGACATGAGTACGCGCTGATACGGTCCTCTTAACAATCGCTCGAAATTGCCGCCCCCGAGATAGTTGTCTTTGTATTTTCCGCCAGTGTTGGTCACGGCTTCGTGACCTTCATGGCCACCTCCAGGGCGCACCCAGATCCACTGCACGTCATTGACGCTAATACCCGCATACTGCCAGCGGAACATATAGTTCCAGGCCAGCTTCCAGCCATCCTCGCTGCTGCCGGGCGTGAACTTCGACGGATCAAACGGACGGCCAGCGGTGTAGTTCTCGAGCGCGCCATCGCTCGCTATTGACGCCGCACCGGCAAACTTCTCAGTCGCCGTGTGGTAGACAGGGTGCGGAGACAGGTCATTGTTCTCGACTATCTTCATCTCCATGCCTTCGAAGAGGAGCGAGGCCTGCTGCTCCACGGGGATGAAGGGTCTGAGCAGATCCGCATCTTCAAACGTAATGGTGTCACCGACGATGAATTGTGGCTTAGCGTCCTGGTTCTCCTTGAGCCACGCCAGGTGATCTTCTCGGGTTTCCGCATTCCCTATAATTGGCTGCGCCGCTAATATCGCGGCTAGCGCGTATTGCATGTATTTCAAAATCGAAGCCCTCCCGTTTTGTTGTGATCAATAACAACGAAACATAAAGATAGAATTCACCGCCCTTTCTCGATTCGGTATCGAAAGCACGGCATTGGTGCGGACAGCCTAGCTTTACTGGCAGGCAGGCGTCAATCGCCGCGTGTCAATAGAGTATAAATATAATGTGAAATCTGATTTCACATTCTCTAATCTTCCAACGTTTTTGCCCGTTAGTGTCCGGGAAGTTGTCTGAAGTTGTCTTTTGTTTTTTTTTGAGCCTGGGCTTTGCATAATTTGCCGTTCTGATAGAGTCAATTGATGGTGTAACCGCGTATCGAAGTGAGGAGGCAGCAGTGACGGGTTCAGTCAACGGCATCGCGCACATTCAACTAAGCGTAAACGACCCTGAGCGTTGCGTTCCTTTTTGGGAGAAGCTGTGTCATTTTCTGGCGATGCAAACGCTGTTACGCAATGAAGACTCGGTGTATTGCATCGGAAGCCGCACCGGCATCCTGGTTCGGGGTGCGCCTGCGGAAAAGCGAGGCAAGCGCTTCGACCAGGATACGGCGGGCTTGCACCATCTTTGCTTTCGAGCACGCAGCGCCGAAGACGTGGACGCCATCGCACGCTTCGTTACCGACGAGTTGCAGGCGAAAGTGATACACCCGCCCGAGGACGGCTCGCAATTCGCTCCCGGCTACTATTCGTTTTTATTCGAAGATCCCGACGGTATTCGCGTCGAGTTTAATTTCGTTCCCGGCAAGGGCCACCTCGGCGAGGGAGGCCGACTTGGATCAGGTGGCCAGGGGCCTGCGGACTTCTATGGAGATGAGGGGCTAGAAAATCGGTGAGGTCGCTAGGCTCCTCTGTTCATTAACGGGCGTAGCAAGAGAGTGAAGATGCTTCCCACTTGATGGTTTTTGTGATCGTGAATATCCACAAAGTACAAACCAAACTCAACGGATAATGCGCGGTTCAATATTCGTGGATTTAAGAGGAGTATGCTCCTACTGTTGCCGCACACTAAATCGCTCAAGGAGATAGACCGATGCGCACTCATTTCAGCAAGCGGCCGTTCGACGAAAGGTAGCTGGACATGACACAAGTGACGAAGCTCGGCGTGCCCGAAGGCCATTCCCTGCATCACGTCGTCTGCCCCCACGACTGCCCAGACACCTGTTCGATGCTGGTCACGCGGGACGATCGTAGCGGCCGGGCGGTGCGCGTCCAGGGCGATCCGACCCACCCCGTCACCCGCGGTCATCTCTGTAACAAAGTCAACCACTACCTCGATCTCGTCTACAACGACAAGCGGGTGCTCTACCCGCACAAGCGGGTGGGACCCAAGGGGCCCGGTGCCCGCTTCGAGCGAATAGGCTGGGACGAAGCTCTCGACACCGTGACCGGGAATTTTAAGCGGATCATCGCCGAGTACGGCTCGGAGGCCATCCAGCCTTTCAATTTTTCCGGCACCCTCGGGTACATCGGGTACTGGGGCATGGACAACCGGTTCTGGAACAAGATGGAGGCCGCCCGCCTCGAGATGTCCATCTGCGTTCACGCCGCCTACTGGGCCTGTCAGCACACCTATGGATCGGCCAACGGCGCGGACATCGCCATCGCGTCCGAGGACGCCGAGGTGATCATCCTGTGGGCCTACAACCCGGTCTCGACCGGGGTCCATGCCATGCCCTTCATCCGCGAAGCACGCGAACGGGGTTGCAAGATCATCGTCATCGATCCTCGCCAGACCCGTTCCACCTGGATCGCGGACTGGCATGTACAACCGCGGCCGGGTACGGATGGTGCGCTCGCGCTCGGGATGATGAAGGTCATCGTCGATAACGACCTGCACGATCTCGATTTCCTAAAGCAGCACACGCGCGGCTGGCAGGAACTGATCGAAACCAAACTACCCGACTATGCGCTCGACCGGGTCGCGAAGATCACGGGGTTGCCGGCCGCCGATATCGAGCGGCTGGCGCTCACCTACGGCTCGACCAGAAAGACCAACATTCGCGCCGGTCACGGTCTCAACCGGCATCAGAATTCGGGACAGATGTGCCGCGCAGTACTGCTTCTGCCGGCCATCACCGGCGCGTGGCGGGAGCGTTGCGGCGGCGCCGGCTTCGGCCGCATCGAGGAGAACTGGGATCCCTTCTTCTTCGAGGAATTCCAGCGCTTCGATCTCGGCGACCGTGATAGCAAGCGTATCGTGAACATGGTGCAGATGGGGCAAGCGCTGGTTGACGACATCGGCGTCGACGGCGAAGAACTGAATCCGCCGATCAAATGCCTGTTCGTTTACAACGCCGATCCCGCGAACTGCGTGCCGAATTCGAACAACATGCGCAAGGGCCTCATGCGCGACGATCTGTTCACAGTGGTGCACGACACTTTCTGGACCGATTCCTGCGATTACGCGGACATCGTCCTCCCGGCCGACACCCAGCTTGAACGGGCTGACTTCCACGGGGCTTACGGGTTTTTTCACTATGCGATGAATCTGCCCGTGATCGAGCCGCTGGGCGAGAGTGTGTGCAACAGCGAACTCTTTCGCCGCCTCGCGCACAAGATGGGTTATGTCGAGAACAGCGACAACGCCTTCACGCAGACCGACGAAGAGATCATCCGGGACGTGCTGGTCGACGGCGAGCGCAATCCGCTGCTGGAAGGCGTCACCTACGAGTACATGAAGGAAAACGGCTGGGCCATGGGCCGCTTCGATTCGCCCCGCCGGCGTTACATCGAGATTGGCTGGCCGACCGTGGACGGCAAGATTCAGATCTATTCCGATGCTTTGAAGGAACTGGGCCAGGATCCGTTGCCTACTTACGTCCCCGAGGTCGAGGGCCAGGAGGATGCTCTGCGCAAACATGACCCCCTGCAGGTGCTGAGCACGGCCTCGCACTATTTTATCGGCGATTCGTTCCAGTCGGTCGAGCGCCTCCGGGCCATGCAGTCGCGCCCCACTTTTGAAATCAACCCCGAAGATGCCGGGGTCCGCGGTATCGGAGACGGCGATCTGTGCCGTTTGTTCAATGATCGCGGTGAGACTTATGGCTACGCCGTCGTCATCGAAGGCCTGCTGCAGGGTGTGCTCGGTACCCAGAAGCAGTTCAAGGGCAGCGACACCCCCGGGGGTGTCAACGTCAATGCCCTGAACTCCGAAATCCTGTCGGATTTCGGTTTTGCGCCGACGTTTTATTCCTGTCTCGCGGAAGTGGAGAAAGCCAGCGACGCGATGTGCCAGCAGGCGCTGCTCAAGGAATGGGGTGGCGAGCCGGGTTACATCAGGAACTGGCGTGTGCAGAATCCCGGGGCGGAAACGAGCGACGAAGACATTCTCGAACAGGCGCGCACCGCGCACCCGGGGGTGTTCGACTGATCGCGAGCCGCTCCGAACTGAGCCGCGATCCGCTGAGTCCGCCCGCGCCGAAGGGTGAGATCTCGACGCGACGCGTCGTCGTCAACGACGCCAGGATCACATCGATGCGGCCGTTGACCCACGATACCTTCGAGGTCATCGTCCGTTGCGCTCCCGACAGCCCGACGATATTCGCCCGTGCGGGACAGTTTCTCACCCTGAAATTCCCAGGCGTCGACAAGCCGCGCCCCTATTCGTTGGCACGCGCGCCGGAAGCGGAACGACTAGGAGAACACACCTTCTTCATTCGCCTCGTCCCCGGCGGCGAAGTCTCGGGCTGGCTCGCGGCCGGCGATCGCACCGGTGAGCGGCTCGAGATCAGCGGGCCGCTCGGTGCCTTCGGCCTCGACGATTCCTCCGCGCCCATGATCTGCATCGCCGGCGGCAGCGGCATGAGCGCGATCAAAGCCGTGATCGAACATGCCTGCAATCGGCAGGCTGAACGCGACTGTATTTTTTTCTACGGGGCGCGCGAACAGCGTGACCTCTATTGCACCGAAGACATCGAAGCGATCCGATCGCGCTGGCACGCCGCGTATCGATTCCAATTCGTGCAGGTGCTTTCCGAAGAAATGGCGGGCACCGACTGGAACGGAGTGCGCGGACTGGTGACGGATCATGTCAAGCGGGCGTACCTCGAGAACGGCCGGATCGATCCTGTGCACTGCAAGGCGTATTTCTGCGGACCACCCCCGATGATCGAAGCGGGGACGGCGGTACTCAAGGAGTTTGGCGTTTCCGAGGATGACATCTTTCGCGACATCTTCGAGGATGCGAGTTCGCCGGCGCCGGTGATCGACAACGTGAAGTGTGTGCTGTGCGACGAATGCCTGCTCGTCAAGCCGGTCGCCGACTGCATCGTCGAGGCGTCTGGCTTCGAAGTGGGTCCGGACGGTCAGGTCTCGGGATTCGATGTGTTCGAGCCGGCACGATCATCACCCCTCTACTATAACGCGCTGGTCATCGACGAGAAGGCCTGCATCCGCTGTTACGCCTGCGTCAGCGCCTGCCCGCACGACGCCATTGCTCCGGGTAACCCGCCCATCGCCCAAACTTTGCGGCAGCGATCCCGTCCGGTGTAACGCAGGAGTGCCGAGTTGCGTGCGGTTTAGGCCGCGCGTTCGACAGACCACATCTTGCGCGCGAAGGCGGGGTAGGGATCGGCGATCGCTTGAGCGACGTCGCCGCGGATCAGCGCGAGCGTTCCATGATCCGGCACCGGCGTTTCGGGTACGTCGGCCGGGCAATCGAAATCGAAGCCGGTCTCATCGCGGACTTCTTCGACAGCGTGACCGGGATGCACACTTTCAAGGCAGAAACGCCGGCGTTCGCTATCGAACAGGAACAGGCACCGACCGGTGACGAGCGCATACGGTCCGCCGGGCCGGTAAACATTGGGCGGGCTGGTCCCGGGCGCACTGATGAAATCGACCTTGGGAACGAACACGCGCCGCGAATGTTCTTCGCGAAAGAGAATCACGCGCGGGACCATGAAATAGAGATAGGCCGATCCGAACGCGCCCGACCAGCGCACGTCCTGTTCGGGATAGGTGCCGATCCCGGTGAGGTTGATATTGGCCTCGCCGTCGATCTGCCCGCCGCCCAGGAAGAACGCATCGACGCGGCCTTGCCCCGCGCAGTCGAACAGATCGACGCCGCCGTCAGTGCGGTAGGGCTCCTGCTGGCTGCCGATTATCGACAGCCGCGTGGTTCCGCCCGCGCGTTGTCGGGCGAGGAGCGCCGCCGATCCGGGGATCGGCGACTGCACGCCGACCGCGATGTGGCCTGCCCCTTTGAGGAGATCTGCGATAGTCGCGATCAAGAGTTCTTCAATGCGAAATTCCATCGCTCGATGCGTGCCCGGGCCCGGTTCCGCCGATGTCTAGGCTGCGACGCCGGCCTCGTTGAAAACGTGTTCGTCCAGATACGCGCGGAAACCCTCTGCTGTCGCTGCGGCGCGCGCATAATCAGCGAGCGCTGCGGCGTCGCTCTCGTAATGGCCCGGTAAATTCAAGGGCCACGAACCCTTCGGAGCTTCCGCGATCCCCGACACGTAGAGCGACGAGATGCTCGCCGCCGCGAGTTCTTCGCGTTCGAGGATGTTGAAGTCCACGATCGCCTCGGCGGTGACGAAGGTCTGGCGCGCGGCGTGAGCCATGATCTTCAGTTCGGCCTGGCGGGCGATGTAGAGGTTGCCGGCGCGATCGGCGCAAGGCACGTGGAACATCGCCGCGTCGGGTCGGATCGCCGGCAGGGCGACGATGGGGTCGTCGTCGGCGAAGGGGTTGTCTATGACCATGATATCGGGGCGGTTGGTGAGGATGTCCGAACCGAGCAGGCCCCGCAGGGGCATGAAGGGAATACCTTTCTCGCCGGCCTGCAGGCCGGCGTAGATCGCCGGGCAGGTCGCGTCCAGGATCCTGAGCTTGCCATTTTTCACCGCATCGACGAAGCGCGGCGCGAGGCCGAACTCGCCGAGCGAGACGCCCGCCGTTTCGATAGTGTCGACGCAGCCCGCGCCGATCAGTAGGTCCGGCAGGATACCGCCCGTCGGTACCGTGATTACATGCAGGCCACGCGCGCCGCGCCGGATCAAGGCGTGGCCGAGCGCCATCGGTACGCCGCAATCCTTGAACAAGGCGAGCTTGGTGCCGTCCGGGATGCGGGCGGCGAGGGCGTCGACGCTATCGGCGAGGATCGGATCGTTCATCTTGTGTTGTCTCTCAGTCTTAAATCTGACGCGCGCGCAAGGCGGAAAACGTACAGTTTCACGCTCGCTTGACCGTTTCGACGATAGCAGATCGGTTTGAGGTCGACCACCACGCGACCGACCGGCATGGACAAAGCAAGGAAATCGGTTGTCGCAGTACCAATTAGGGCTCGTGTCCACCAGACGAAAAAGGCGGCGCCGGGCTGCCTCGCTCATTAGCAATGAGTAAATTGCTTCAGCCCTTCAGTCGTCGAAATCTTCCAAGCCCTAACAGGGGCGCGACCACTAACCAGAATGCGGCCGGTAGGGGTACGACCACGGGGATCAATTAGCCTCGGATTTCCCCGTTGGGACGGAAACTAGTTTCGATATTTATGAACAGCAGATTATCGAACAACTATCCTTATTGGTCGTTACTCAAAACGATGACGACGCTGGAGACGGAGCGTTCCTGGAAGCCCGCGTCGTGAGGGCCCATGATCTTTACCGTATCGTCGAACAAATTCGTGTCGGGAAAATTGACGGCACTGATGCCTTGAAAAGGGACTGCCGGGTTTATGCCAAACAAGCCCGAGTAATCAAAATTGAGGGTGAGTTCCTGGCTGACATCGTCGTATGTAATGGCTGGTCCGGT
>JAYYZW010000109.1:0-11175 GCA_036339995.1 Pseudomonadota bacterium | reverse complement strand
AAAGTAGATCGGCGACACGTTGGTTGTCACAGACGCGGTTGGACAGGACTTCACGGATCCTGAACGCTATATCCGGCAGGCTCGGCAGTTTCAATCGGTCGACGGCCTCGTCCGCTTCGAGGTCAAACATCAGACCCTGCTTCGCCAACGGTTCGGTGTCCACCTCTTGGAGGGAGGTTTGATTGATGCATTCGACCTGTTCACGCAATCCGGCAAGGTCCGCGCGAGGGATTCGCGCCCACAGTGTCAATCCCGACGCCCGGACGCCGTAAATAGAGGGCCGCAATGGCGCGATGACGTTCAAGGCCTCGGCCGATCCAGCCGTGACGAGATTCGATTTTCCATCGATGTCCGAAATCAGGAATTTTCCGTCCAGCAGGAAATAGTCACTCTCGTCGACGGCGCCCAGCGCAATAGCGATCTCACCGTCATTGAACCGGTCGGACGATGTCCGGCCGGCGGCAACAATGAGTTGTTCCGCGGGCAAGCCGCTGAACGGCGCTAAGACGCGCAGCTGCCCCGGCATGACCGTATCGGTGTTTCGTCGTGCAAGCATCTTGGGATTATCAATTTGCTGTATGAACCGAAAATTTCCGTGGTCGACAACAGGCTATCGGCACCGTACTTTCTCTTCTTTAAAGAAACCGAGGATTATTCATGTCACAGCAGAAATCGATCGCCATCACACCCATTGGCATCGCCAATACGGATGTCAAAGACGCGGACGTGGCGCGGAAGCGACGCGAGATCGTGTCTACGATCCGTGTGTTCGAACAATTCGTCGACGGCTTGGTGGGGATCGACGACTATTCGCATTTGTTCGTGCTTTTCTGGATGGACGGGGCGAGACCTCCTGGTTCACTCGTGAGTCACCCCCGCGGTGACCCTGCCTTGCCGCTGAGCGGCGTATTCGCGGCTCGTGGTCGCAGCCACCCGAACTCAATTGGCCTCGCCGTGGTCGAACTCATCGAGAGAACCGGCGCAAAGTTGACGGTAAGACGCCTCGATGCGTACGACAACACACCCATACTCGATATAAAACCTTATGACGATTACGACGTATTTCCCGACATCAAGGTGCCCGAATGGTTTCGGCGTCGCGCCATGGCGGGTCCGAAAGATTCCGGGTAGAGTGAGCTATTAGGTTCCAGCCACCATAGTGATTAAGCAAGCAAGCCGTCATTTCATAGTCGCAGCCACGTTGGTTGCAATACAATTCGTTGCGACAGCCTCTCACTCAGCCGTAACGGAGACAACGCACGGCAGCTGGACTGTGCGATGTGATTCCCCGGACGAAAGTGAAAAGCATGAATGCATCATGTTTCAGAATCTAGTTTTGAAAACGGGTGGACAGCCGGTGTTACATTTCGCGGTCGGAATTGCCTCCGCGGACAATACCCCGACAGTTATCCTGAGCCTGCCGCTTGGGATTTCCCTGCCGCCCGGAATCAGTATTCAGATTGACGACGGAAATAAGGCAAATTTTCCAGTCGAAAGATGCGAGCCGGATGGTTGCCGCGCCGGGATGAAGCTACGCGATGCAACGATCGAACAATTGATCGCCGGGAACCGGCTGACAATCACGTTTCATGACGGAGAACGCCAGCCCATCAACGTTCCGCTCTCGCTCGACGGTTTCGGTGAGAGTTATCGGGATCTGTCAGAGGGCAGACACTGACGGTCGAGTTCCGGACCCGGACCGGCCGGCGCCTTCGTGCAACATACAAGCTCGCCAGAACGCCGTTAAATACCCTACGGTCACGACCTATCAGGACTGAGTTCGGATCGATAAACTTCGTCAATTTCGCGGGATCGTAATACGATCGCCGACAGTGATCGCATAGGTTTGAATATCACCCGCGTTCAATTCGAGCACAAAACGTACCGGCATAGACGCGCCGATGTTATCGAGTGACATGGGTTTCGCGCGGCTTTGCAAGAATAACACCACGCCCTCTTCGTCCGCGAAGAGCAAGTCGAGCGGTATCAGCGTGTCCTTCATCCACATCGATATCAGTCCACTGTCTTTGAAGTCAAACCACATGCCCGTACGGGAATCGAGCTTTCCCCTCCCCATCAATCCGCGGCTGCGCTCTGCGTGAGAGTCCGCAATTTCGACTTCGAAATGAACCGCGACGGCATCGCCGCGAATTATTATCAAACGATTCGTGGGTGCCTCGATGGTGCCGGCGCTGATCGGCGAGGACAGCACCGCAGCAAGCGCGACGAATTTGACGATGTTCATTTCGAATAGCATGGAGTTATTCTATCGGGATTCGCCCGTGCCGGCGCAGACGACAGGATAAGTCGGTATCATTACGTTTCGAAAAAACGCAATACACCCGTTCCATGATCCGGTTCACCGGCCAATCATGATTCACTGCGCTCAGTGGGACGCCCTGGAGAGCGCGACACCTCGAGTCGCGTATACGCATCTGGCTGTCGCACTGGCGCTGTATCTCTGCGTCGCGACTGGTGAAGCAGAGGAGCACACGACGGGGCCGTTGGCGTTCATTATGAATCAGGACGAAAATACCGTATCGATCGTTTCGCTTGATAAAAGAAAGGTCGTCAGAACGCTCGAGCTTGGATGGGAACCGAATGGTGTCGCGATCGACGAAAGAAGGCGCCTCGTCTTCGTAACGAGCACGAAAAGCCGTGAGCTTAGCTCGATCGATCCGGACAGTCTGACTTTACTTAAGAGTGTGATCAGCGGTTATGGCCCTGTAGGGGTCGTTGCCGATAGCCGCATCGGCCGAATATACGTATCGGATTCGCATGACGAACGCGTTCGAATATACGATGCCGCCAGTCTTGGTTTTCGCGGTGAGTATAAGACCGGACGGGGGGCGGCGGGTCTTGCCCTGGCACCCGACGGCCGGCTTATCTTCGTCGCCAATCAGGACGATCACAACGTCAGTGCGATCAGTACGATGGACGGACTGACCCTTGCACGGATTGACGTCGGAGATGCACCTTTCGGCGTAACTTTGAGCGCAGACGGGCAACAAGCCTTTACCGCGAACGAGGGTAGCGATGATGTGAGCGTGATCGACATTGCGACATTGCAGTCCAACATTCGAATTGCAGTCGGCAAAAAGCCTTTTGCCATCGCGCATGACCCAATCAGGCAACGACTTTTCGTCACGAATCGAGGCGAGAAAAGCGTTTCGGTCGTCGATCTCAAGGACCGACGCGAATTGACCCGGATTACCGTAGGCAATAACCCGCAGGGGATCAGCATTAGAATTCGCGAGCGCGAAGTCTATGTTGTCAATGCATCCAACAACAGCGTCAGCATCATCAATGCCGATACGCTCAAGGTCGTTGACGAGATAGCGACGGGCGCCGGCAGCCGTGCGTTCGGTTCCTTCATTCTCGAATAGCAGGGTCCGGAGGGAAGCCGCTACTCCCAGGCGCCTTTGGCGCCATCCGCGTGACGATGTGGGCGGCGGTCAGCGATAGTATGCAATACGTTGCAAAATAATAGAGGCCAATCCCGATTCTGGCGTCGCTGAGCTCGTCGGTGGTGAAAGCCAGGAAGGCAACCAGTACGCCCACGACGTATACGTCCGTCATCGACCATTTGCCGATCATGAGGATAAGCGCAAGGCTGCGGTCGCGTAATCGCTTCATAGCAGGTGCCAGCGCCACGAGCATCAGTGTGACCTTGACCACCGGGAGGATGATGCTGAACAGGCCGATCAGCAGGGCGAGAAAGAAATTACCGCTACCGAGCAAATGACCGATGGTAGAAGCGATACTCTTCGTATCGTATTTGAGCACCACGGTGCCAAGTATCGGCACGTCGGAAAACGCCAGCACAGTCAGCATCGGCGCGACGATACCGACGCCGAAGGCGATGGTGCTGATCAAGGTCGTATGCCAGGCGACAGCGGATAATCGCGGGCGGTTCCGGAAGCTAATCAGAACCAATTGAGCGCCCGTCAATCCGGCGAGAGCCCATGACGCGAGCGCTGCGCGCCGCTGTTGAAAATTCGCCCGCGCGACGATTTCCCCATACTCGCCGCGCATGTCTTCGGCACCGGAGTAAAGTGAAAAGCTCCAAGTCTCGAGCAGGGACTTCAGTGCAAGCTCGGTCGCGCCTTGCAACGAATGGGCCTGGCTTGCGAGCTGCATCAAGTGCGCAGCTTGCTGGGAATAAGCGATGACTAAGCACGCCAGTACGATCGCGCAGGGGTAATAAACGTAGCGAACAAGTAGCATATGATGCGCATCAGCGGGAAGCGAAACCGAGCATAATGATATCTTTATGGCTTGAATTTACATTTTCGTCTGCGACGCCGCACGTTTGACTGATTTGGAGGAACTCGTGACCGCGAAAAATGAAGTCCCCGCCGGTGGAGCAAAGATCGTCATCAGCAACGGAAAACTGCAGGTTCCGGACAACCCCATCGTACCGTTCATCGAAGGCGATGGCATCGGACCCGACGTGTGGCGCGCTAGCCGCCGCGTGCTGGATGCCGCTGTCGAAACCGCTTACGGCGGCAAGCGCAAGATCCACTGGATGGAAGTCTACGCCGGCGAGAAAGCGAATAGTTTGACCGGATCCTGGCTTCCTGACGAGACGCTCGATGCGTGCCGCGAATACCTGGTCGCCATCAAAGGGCCGCTGACCACGCCGATCGGCGGCGGCATCCGATCACTCAACGTCGCACTACGACAGATTCTCGACCTTTACGTTTGCTTGCGCCCGGTGCGATGGTTTAAAGGCGTGCCGTCACCGGTAAAAACGCCGCAGGACGTCGACATGGTCGTCTTTCGAGAAAATACCGAGGATATTTACGCCGGCATCGAATTCGAAAACGGGTCCGAGGACAACAAAAAATTTCTCGAAATCTTCGAGCAGGCATTTCCCGACCTCTTCAAGAAAATCCGATTTCCGGCTTCTTCCGGTATCGGGATCAAACCCGTGTCGCGGGAGGGGACCGAACGGCTCGTGCGCGCCGCAATTAGGTATGCCATCGACAATGGCCGTAAAAGCATCACCTTCGTGCACAAAGGCAATATCATGAAGTTTACCGAAGGTGCATTCAGGAACTGGGGGTATGACCTCGCCCAGAACGAATTTTCCGATGAGACGTACACCTGGGAACAATGGGAGCGCACAGCCGCGGATAAAGGCAACGAGGCAGCCAACGAAGAACAGCGCCATGCGCTCGATGCCGGTAAGATCCTCGTGAAAGATGCGATAGCGGACATCACCCTGCAGCAAGTGCTTACCCGTCCACGCGAGTTCGACGTCATCGCCACGATGAATTTGAACGGCGACTTCCTGTCCGATGCGCTCGCCGCGCAAGTCGGCGGCATCGGCATTGCTCCCGGCGGGAATATCAACTATGACACCGGTCACGCAATATTCGAGGCAACGCACGGCACGGCGCCAAAATATGCCAACCTGGATAAGGTGAACCCCGGATCCTTTCTTCTGTCCGGGGAAATGATGTTGCGTTACCTCGGCTGGGGCGAAGCAGGCGACCTCATAATCTCCGCGCTAAACAAGACGATCGCACAGAAGATCGTGACCTACGATCTCGCCCGACTCATGGAGGGTGCCAAGGAAGTGAAGTGTAGTGAATTTGCGAGCGCGCTGATAGAAAATCTGTAAATTGCATTACGGGAAGGTTCAGTGAGCGTGGCGCCTGGATAAGAAGTTGCGCCCTTGCTTCGTTTCTTAAGAGAATTTCCTGGATTCGATATCTATGCGGGCAAATCCCAGATGAGTTTCAGGTTCCATTGACCGACGACAAAGATCAAATCTTGATATGTGAAGCGGCAGCGGGCATTCACGACGGCTTCGTCAACTACAACAATAACTATCGCCGTATTTCGCAGCGCGCACGTTCTCGATTCGAAAATCGCGATTGGGTGGGTGCGCGGACCGATTTGAGTGCGCGGATCGAGCTCTACGATAAGTCCGTATCCCGCACTCTGGCCACCCAGCGCAAGTTGCTCGGCGCCCAAATTGACAACCTGGAGATCTGGCAGGATATAAAGAAAATCTACTGGAGCCGCGTAGAGGACATTCCGAACGGAGAATTCTCCAAGACGTTTTTCAATTCCGTCTACCGGGACGTCCTGCGAAGCCTGAATATCGATCCAACCCAGGTTTCCGACACCGCGGACATCCTTTCACCGGAGGGGCCGGTTCGTTACCCGGCGCGCCAGCATAACTACATCAACTGGAGCGATCTCCGCGGCGTTGTCGAACGGCTGCTCGACGATTTCCGCTTCAAGACGCCCCATCTGGACCTAGACTCCGATATTGAATTCGTATGCGGCGAGATCGGCCGAATCGTCGGTGGGTTGGATTTCGCGAATGAGAACGTACGCAGAATTGAAGTGATACACGACGTGTTTTTTCAGTCGAGCCGTGCGTTCGTCGTCGGCAAGCTCTTCTGGTTGGACAACACCTCACCGTTGGTACTCGCGTTCGAGAACACTGACAAAGGCGTTCGTATCGAAGCCGTACTCAATACCACGGACGACCTCAGCGTGCTATTCGGGTTTACGCGATCTTATTTCATGGTCGATGTCGAGCCGGTCGAAGGGGCGGTTTACTTCATCCAGTCGATGCTGCCGAGGAAGCCGCTGGACGAGATTTATACGATTCTCGGACGCGCCCGCCAGGGCAAAACCGAACGCTATCGATTCTTTCATCGCCACCTCGCCGATTGCGAGGACCGCTTCGTGCACGCGGCGGGGGATCGCGGACTGGTTATGCTGGTCTTTACCCTGCCCTCCTACGATCTCGTTTTTAAAGTGATACGGGACAATTTCGGCCATACCAAGAACATCAGCCACGATGAAGTCAAAAAAAAATACAAGTTCGTGTTCAACCACGATCGTGCGGGCCGGCTCATTGACACCCAGCAATTCCGCAACATTGAGTTTCCGATCGATAAATTCGAGCCGCGGCTGCTCGAAGAACTGCTCGAATCGACATCACAAACAGTGCGGCTCGACGGCGACCAGGTCGTCATCGACCATCTCTACTCGGAGCGGCGATTGACGCCGCTCAACCTGTTCCTTCAGGACTACGAATTCGCCGAAGCCCGCCTGGCCTTGCTCGACTACGGCCAGGCGATTAAGGATCTCGCGATGACGAACATATTCCCCGGGGACTTGCTGTTGAAGAACTTTGGCGTCTCGCGCCATGGACGCGTGGTCTTCTACGATTACGACGAATTGTGCCTGATCACGGACTGCCGTTTCCGTGACCTCCCGGACGCGGCATACCCGGAAGACGAAATGCGAGCGGGCGGTTGGTTCTACGTCGACAAACGCGACATATTTCCCGAAGAGTTCATTCGCTTTCTGGCCATCAAAGAGCGGCTGCGGGAGGCCTTTCTCGAATGGCACGGCGATCTCCTGACGGCCTCGTACTGGCGCGGGATCAAGCAACTGCATCTCGATAACTGCGCGCCCGAAATCGCCCCCTACTATCACCTCGCCTCCAGGCGCGAGTCGAATTGACTGCGGTCGCGGACCATAAGCGCGCCGGTCCGGCCATGGAGCGGAGCGACAGGGTAATTGCGAATAATTATGATTTAGATTACCCTATCGAGTGATGGCGGACACCGCCTGACCCGGCAGGAGCCGACCTGACCTTGAACTTGTCGAATCTGAAACGCGGCTCGCGCGCGGTCATCACCCGCATCGAGGCCGACGATCCTCAAATCACCGCCAAGTACGCGGCGCGCGGTATCATTCCCGGTACCAGCGTCGGGATCCTGGGCACCGGCGATCCCGTGCTCGTCGGTATCGATAAGCAGCAGTGGGCCATCAATCGATTCGATGCCGCTCGCATTCAGGTCGACCTCCTCGAAGAACCACCTCGCTCCGTTTTATCCTTTCTCTCGGGTCAATGACCACGACGCTCGCGGCTTTGAAACCCGGGCAATCGGGTATCGTGGAGGGGTATGCCGAATTCAACGACGGCGCTCAACGATTGATGCAGATGGGTATCATCGAGGGCACCCCGGTAGAAATCATCCGGCTGGCGCCGGCCGGGGATCCCGTAGAAATCCGACTCATGGGCTATTCGCTTTCTCTCAGAAACGACGAAGCTGCCAACGTCCTGGTCAGGGAAGTCCGCTAGGAGTGTGTGCGGCATAGGGAATCGTAACGCCCTGGCGCGGTACGAGGGCCGGCGAATAATGAAGGTTTATTGCGGGACAGCACACTAGAACCTATCTCAAAATTATTCACATGCGCGCCGGTAGCCATTTTTGTGCAGTTCAGGGCGCGAGGAGTGCGGTTTAGCACCGTTAAATAAGCGACGGGCAACGCGCATGTGAATGATTTTGAGATAGGTTCTAAATAATGGATGCCACCGCCAGCACCGCGACGATGGCAACACCGGTCGTGGTTACCGTCGGCAACCCCAACACCGGCAAGAGCACGCTGTTCAATCAGCTGACCGGGCTCAGGCAAAAGGTCAGTAATTATTCCGGCGTCACTGTCGAGCAGGTCTCAGGTCACTGCGATTTAGGCGGCATCGCCGTCCGCCTTGTCGACGTCCCGGGCACTTACTCGTTGGCTGCCATGTCTCCCGATGAGATCGTCACGGTCGACGTGCTGCGCGGCGCGGTTGCCAATCTTGGAATGCCGGACGCCGTGATCGTGGTGGTCGATGCGACCAATCTTCGCCGCAACCTGTTTCTGGCCTCCCAGATACTCGAAGCAGGTGTTCCAACCGTCATTGCATTGAATATGATCGATCGGTTGGCTCTTGAAGGGATCGAAATCGATCAAGGCGAATTGTCGCGCCGTCTGGACTGCCCCGTCGTTCCCCTCTCCGCAACGCAGGGTACGGGTCTCGCCGAGCTGAAGCAGGCAGTCGTCGGCGTTCTGGAAAAAAGCGCACCGCCCGACATCATGATCAATCCGATGCTAGGCAACGCGGCTCTGGAGCTGGCCGGGAATGTCTCAAGCGCGTCTCAGTATGTCAGTGCGCTCGAAGCGAGCCGTGCTCTCGTCGACGAAGGCGGATACGCCGAAGCCCGTCTCGTTGAGATCGGCGGTAACGCGACCGTCGAGCGACTCAAGGCGCTGCGGCGCCAGGTTGGCGGAGGGCGAAATCTCGCGACGCTGGAGGCACGCGACCGCTACAGTTGGATCCACGCGCAGCTTACGGGCGTGGAACACCGCAGCGCGGGCGCTATTCGCCCGATCGCCGAGTTTGTGGACCGGATCGTCAACGATCCCGTCAGCGGTACGCTGTTGTTCGTGCTGGTCATGGCCACCGTATTCCAGGCGGTATTTGCCTGTGCCGGACCGCTGGTCGACGCGATCAATGTGTTAACGGGTTCGCTTGCCGAGATCACGGCGGCTATCCCGGGAGGCGGCCTGTTCGCCCGCTTCATATCCGAAGGCGTCGTCGCGGGTGTCGGCAGCGTCGTCGTGTTCCTGCCTCAAATCGTCATTCTTTTCGCTTTCATTATCGTTCTCGAAGACTCAGGCTACATGGCGCGGGCCGCTTTTCTGATGGACCGGTTGATGCGCGGCATGGGCTTATCGGGCCAATCCTTTATTCCGATGTTGTCGAGTTTCGCCTGCGCTGTTCCCGGTATCATGGGGACGCGTGTCATCGCGAACAAACACGACCGTCTCGCGACCATTCTGGCCGCCCCGTTCATGACCTGCTCGGCGCGGCTGCCCGTCTATTCGCTGTTGATCACAGCGTTTATCCCCGATACGCGTTACCTCGGCGGCCTAGTCAATCAACGAGGACTGATCCTGCTCGGCCTCTATGCTTTGGGTATCGTCGGCGGCGCGATGACGGCCTGGCTCGTCAGCCGCGTGTTCTGGTCGAGGAAAAAATCGAGGTTTCTGTTGGAGATGCCGCCCTACCGAATTCCGAACGCGAGGGCAGTGTTGAGCAAGCTCCTCGCCCGCGCGCTGATTTTTCTCAAGCGTGCCGGCACGATTATCTTTGCCGTTGCCATCATCGTTTGGGTACTCGCATCCTTTCCGTTGCACACCGGTCCACATTCGCCTGCTGGCGGTGCGGTCGTGGCCGCTCAGCAGCTCGAACAAAGCTATCTCGGGCAGATAAGCCGCGGCGTTGCCCCCTTGTTCGCCCCCCTGGGTTGGGATTGGAAGGTAACCGCCGCCGTCGTCGCCTCGTTTCCCGCGAGAGAAGTCGTGATCGCGGTACTCGGCACGATTTACGCGGTCGGCGATGATTCGGAAGCGGCCAGCCTGAGCAGCCGAATCCAGTCAGCGCGCCACGCGGACGGCTCGCTCGTATACACCCTGCCCATGGTCTTGGGCCTCATGATTTTTTTCGCGTTTTGCCTGCAATGCGCTTCGACCATGGCGGTGATGCGGCGCGAAACCGGTACCTGGGCCTGGCCGACTGCGGCGTGGGTCTATATGACGGGTCGAGGTTATCTGGGTGCGCTCTTTGCGTACCAGTTTGGAACGTGGTTGGACCTGGGTTGAGTGGTCCCCGGGCCGCTTCGATCACGAGATCTATCGACCGAGGCTTATCACGGATGTGAATAATATTGAGATAAGTTCTAACACTTCGGCCACGTCCATCAATGCCGGCTGGCGATAATTGCATGGCCGCTTTATCATCGCGCTCCTTGAGCGATAGCGACGGAGCCGTGCGGCATGTTCCACATCACTGATGACGAGCGCATCAGCGGTTACCGGCCGCTGATTTCGCCGGCGATTTTTATGGAGGAGCTTCCCGTCTCCGAACAGGCTTCCAATACCGTCGCCGATGCGCGGCAGGCAGTGGAAGCGATCATATGCGGTGAAGACGATCGCCTGCTGGTCGTGGCCGGACCCTGCTCAATTCACGATACCAAGGCCGCGCTCGAATACGCCGATCGTCTGCATGGTCCAATGCAGGAGCTCAGCGGTGAGCTTTTTATCGTCATGCGTGTCTACTTCGAGAAACCGCGGACTACTATTGGCTGGAAAGGCCTTATCAACGACCCGCATCTCGACGGAAGCTTCGATATCAACAACGGTCTGCGCGCCGCGCGTGGCCTGCTGCTGGAACTTGCCCATCGCGGCATTCCAGCCGGTTCCGAGTTTCTCGATGTCATCACGCCGCAGTTCGTCGCGGATCTCGTCGCCTGGGGCGCGATCGGCGCGCGAACGACCGAAAGTCAGATTCACCGCGAATTGGCGTCC
>JAYYZW010000108.1:0-4800 GCA_036339995.1 Pseudomonadota bacterium | reverse complement strand
AAGCGTGGCCTTCTGGTTTACGATCGCGACCCGCGCGAGATCCACAAGCCGTTAATCGACCCCGAGAAGTACGAGTACACCTTCGCCCCCGATCCCGCCTATACCGCCTTGCTCGAATACTACTGCCCTGGTTGCGGCACGATGGTCGAGGTGGAATACACCGTCCCGGGTCATCCGCCTGCGCGCGATATCGATCTGGATATCGATTCGCTCAAGGAAAAGGCCGCCGGATGGGCCATGACCAATGGCGGCACTATTCCTTTGCCGGAAAGCCTGCAGCGTCCGCGCTACCCGCGCGCCGAACACCATCACGGCCAAAAGACCTAAGCGACTTCAGACATGAAACGTGTCTCCGTCGACATCGGCGGTACCTTTACCGATTGCTTCGTCGCCTGGGGCCAACGTTACGTCCAGGCCAAGGCCCTCACCACCCACTACAACCTGGCGGTCGGTTTCAACGACGCACTGGAGCTCGCGATCGAAGAACTCGAATTAGACAAACGCACCCTGCTGTCACAGGTCGATTCCGTACGCTACTCGACGACGCTCGGCACCAACGCCTTGATCGAGCGCAAAGGGCCGCGCCTCGGGTTACTCATCACCGAAGGGTTCGGCAGCACCGTCCCCTGTTCGCGCGGCCGCGGACACGGCGACGGGTTGCCCTACGAGCAGCGACACGACGTACCGCGCGCGCTACGCCCGGACCCCATCGTGCCGATCCCGATGATCCGCACCGTTCGAGAGCGCCTTGGATATAACGGTGCCGTCCTAATCCCCCTGGACGAGAACGACGTGCGCCTTAATCTACGCGAACTGGTCGACCAGGGCGTCGAGACCATCATCGTGGTACTGGTTAACAGCGTCGTCGATCCGGCGCATGAACTGCGTGTGCTCGATATTTTCCTCGAAGAGTATCCCAGTCATTTTCTGGGTGCCGTGCCCATGCTGCTCTCGCACCAGGTCGCCGGGCGTAAGGGGGAATATACCCGCGCTACCTCGACCATCATTGACGGCTTTCTGCATAACGCCATGTACCATGGCCTGAGTGCGCTGGAAACAAACCTGCGCAACAACGGATACGCCCGGCCCATGTTGATCAACCACAACTCGGGCGGAATGGCACAGTTGAACTCCACGGATGCGTTGCAGACGGTCCACTCGGGGCCCGTTTCCGGGATCGCGGCTTCCGAACACCTGGCAACTGATGGCGAACTCGGCAATATCATCGCCAGCGACATGGGCGGGACGAGTTTCGACATCGGCATCGTCGCGGAAGGCCAGGAAAAGCATTACGACTTTCAGCCCGTGATCGAACGCTGGCTGGTCAGCGTGCCGATGATCCACCTGGTGACCCTCGGTGCGGGCGGCGGTTCGATCGCCCATTACGACCGCCTCTACGACCGCATCAAGATCGGCCCTCAAAGCGCAGGCTCGGATCCCGGCCCCGCCTGCTACAGCCGGGGCGGCACCTATGCCACCGTCACGGATGCCGACCTATTACTCGGATATCTCGATCCGGAAAATTACGCGAACGGGCGCATCAAGCTCAACCCGGATCGCGCGATCAGGGCGATCGAGCGAAACCTGGGGGAACACTTCGGCGTAGACGCGATTCAGATTTCGCACTTGATCAAAGAAAACGTCGACCACCACATGGCCAACGGCATCAGCGTCGAGCTCCGTTCCCGCGGCTACGCCCCCGGGGTTTTCACCTTGTTGGCCTACGGCGGTAACGGTCCGCTGCACTGCTGTGGAATTGCTCACGCTCTTGGCATAAGGCGCGTGCTGATCCCGCCGTTTGCGGCGGCGTTCTCGGCCCTCGGCGCCGGCAACGTCGATCAGCTTCACATCCACGAAAAGTCGACCTACACCGTGCTGTTTCACACCGCGCAGAAGCAACTGCTGACCGACTACGCGCGGATTAACGACACCATCGCCGAACTCGAACGGCGCGGCCGTGACGACCTCGTTCGCCAGGGCGCGAACCCCGCGCAGATCCTCTACCGCGTCGAATTCGACATGCGGTATGGCAATCAACGGGCAGAAACGGCGGTCGCGACGGATCTCGAACGTTTATCCAGCGTTCACGACGTGCTGGCTTTAATCAAGGAATTTCACAAACGCTACGGCGAGCGCTTTGGAGAAGGAAGCCAGGCGACAGAGAACGGCGTGCGAATCAATACCGTGCGCGTATCGTCGTATGTCGAGATCGACAAGGTCGGATTCAAAGAGATCCAACCGCTCGAAAGGCGCCAGGCTGGATCGCCGGTCGGTACCCGCGCCTGTCACTTCGTTGGATCCGGTGTGCAAATGGAAACACCTGTTTACGACGCGGAAGCGCTACGGCCCGGGACGAGCATCGACGGGCCGGCGGTGGTCACGACCGATGCAACGACCTATCTGGTCGAACCCGGTTGGAATTTTCATGCCAGTAATCATGGGGCCGCCTGGGTTACCCGCAAAGACTAAGGCAGTAGATATGAACGAATCAGTAACAAACCTTGGCGAACAGGATTTGAGCGCCGAAGAACGTGCTCTGCTCGACGAATTCCTGAGCGAGAACCAGCTCTTCTACGGCCCGGACCCGGACATCATGCGCGACCACGGTCTCGCCCCGCGCACGCCGGAAGAAGAGACGCTCTTAAACAGCGACCTCGACGTCAACCGCATGAACCTAGTACGTGGACGCATCGAATCGGCGCTCGAGGAAGGGTTCAACATGGTCGAGCAGATGGGCGTCGCGCCGGGAGCCAAATGGGGGGATCTCGTCACGGCCATTTTCACCACTAAGGGCGACATGGCTCAGATCGCACCGAGCGGCATCGGCGTGTTTGCCAGCGTGTGCCAATACCCGATCAAGTTCATCAACAAGTACTGGACAAACGAGCCGACGGTCGGCGTCAAAGAGGGCGATGTATTCATCACTAATGATTCGCGCTTCGGCCACGTGCATACCGCTGATCAGAGTCTGCTGACGCCACTGTTTCATCAAGGCACGATGGTGTGCTGGCTGTCGACCACCATCCACGAAGGTGAAAACGGCTCGACCGAGCCCGGCGGTTTGCCGTCGACCGCGGAATCCAAGTACGACGAAGGGCTCACCATGTGTCCCTTCAAATGCGCCGAGAACTTCGAGCTCAAACGCGACCTCGTCAATTTTCTGCAAAACTCGGTGCGCGATCCCAAAACACAGATGGCAGACATGAAGGTAAAGCTGCATACTTTGATACGCCTGCGCGAGCGCATCCTCACCATCATCGACGAGTTCGGCCCGGATTACCTCGTCGCTACCGTGCGTAAGACCCTCGAAGACACCGAGGCCGAAGTCCGGCGGCGCATTGGCGAGCTACCCGATGGCACGGTGCGCCTCAACACCTGGATCGACGGCAGCCTGCGCGAACATATTCTGGCCAAAATTCCGATCGCCATCACAGTCAAAGACGAGCGCATGATCTATGACTTGCGAGGCGCCTGCCCCGAGCTCGTCAACCGCTCGATCAATACACAGCTGAATTCGTTTAAGACCTGTATGTCCACCAATCTGATTTTGTACGTGTGGCCCGACCTGCCAGTGAACCAGGCCGTGTTCAGCGCGATCGAAGTCCTGACGGATCGGAACTCCTTGGTCGACGCAGGCCCCGAAAGCCCCAACGCCATGAGCCTGATTCCGCTCTTCCGCGCCTGCACCGCACCCTCGGTCGCACTTGCCAAGCTTTATTACGCCTTGCCAAAACGCTACACCGCCATCAACGCGTTCCATTACAACCAACCCGCGACTTTTGTTTACGGCGGCCTCACCCAGCACGGCGAGTTCATGGGCAATTTCTGCGCCGATATCAACGGCAATGGTTGTGGCGCCCGCGAAGACAACGACGGCGAACATGCCATGTCTCCCTGTTTCGGCGCGGTCGCCGACACCGGCGAGAATGAACTTGCCGAAGAGGAGCTGCCGTACGTGCGCCTCATCGCGCAACAGCTTGCGAAAGACCGCATTGGCTTCGGGAAATACCGCGGTGGGCAAGGCTACGAGCAGATGATAACCGTGCGGGAATCGAACTTGTGGGGGTTCATGACCGGGCAAGTCGGGGCGAAGTTTCCTTCGGCGCTTGGGCTATTTGGTGGGTACGGGTGTCCTGCTTATCCACTTGGGAAGATCAAGGGGATCAATATTTTTGACGTCATTGCGAAAGATCCTGAGAAGCTCAAGCTCGATATGGTCGAGATGATGAACGAACAAGCCATCCCGAATGCAGACTACATCATGCAGGACGCGGGGCTCAATTTCGAACCTTGTGCCGAAGGCGAGATTTACATGATTTGCCAGGGTACGGGCGGGGGTTATGGGGACGTGTTGGAGCGTGACCCCGCGCTCGTTATGAAAGATGTCGAGGAGAACTTACTTTCGCCTGCTCTTGCGCGGGAAATTTATGCCGTTGAATTCGATCCGAAAACACTTGCGCTTGATGAAGAGAGAACAGACGCGGTGCGGATAGCCGAGCGCAAGGCACGTATTGCACGGGGGCAACCGTTCGATGAATTCTGCCGTGCATGGGTAAAAGACGAACCTGCCGATGCGCTTCCGTATATGGGCAGTTGGGGTGACGATACGGAAGAAACCATTTCGACGCCGCCCGGCTCCGTACGGCGGTGGATAAATTCCTCGGAGATGACCGGGACGCTGCTGTCCAACCCGAAGGATCGGCGAATTGCCGAACTGGAAGCGGAGGTTGCGAGACTCAACAGCGCAACGCGATGAGACACAGGGGTTCCTTCGAACGGTGGAGTGATGGTGGGTGCGGC
>JAYYZW010000107.1:0-16697 GCA_036339995.1 Pseudomonadota bacterium | reverse complement strand
CGTTCGGGATAGAATTTCATGCGAGCGTAGATAGGCGGATTGTCCCTCTATTTAAACTTGTTTGCAACAAGCAAGTAGGACGAAGTGCCGAGAAAACTGGGGGGATCTCGTTTGCTACCCCGTCTGCTGACATCGATCGATGGCGATGGTCGCACCCAGATCGGCTGGCGGACGCTGCTCACCTCCGTGATCGAAGCTTCAAGGGTCATTATCACAATACGGGAACCCAAGCTTATTCACACCGAAACCTTTCTTTTGCCACTCCGCAAATGTCTGATAAAACCTCGGCGCCGGCACAGCCCCCGATTTTTAATAAAAAAAGCGGGGGTACATCGTGCGAATCTTCAACATCTTATTAATAATTCCCATCATGGTGCTTGGTGGTTGCGCTGGCACGGCCCCCAAGGCGAAATTCTTTCAAGCGCCTAAAGCAAATGTCAAAGTGGATACGAACGATGTGGCGTCGATCCATGTTGTTGCGGGCGTGGGTGTCGACATGCTTCAAGTTGAAGAGCAACGAATGGCACAGCTTATTGAGCAAAACTCAATTTGAAGAACGGGCTAAACGGCGCTGGTGGTGAAGTGAAATATTACGACATCGATGTCACCATTATTCGCTACGATAAGTGAAGGTGTGATCAGATACGACTTTAAGACAGAATATTTCATCTGACATCGTTATCCCTTTCGGAAAAATCGCGCCGATGGTTTTCCTACGGGCGCCGCGTCGACCCGGCGCCCGCACCAGGCTTCCGTCTTACTCACATAGGCCGGTAATCACGACATTCCCGGTCAGGCCCAGGAACGGTTTTTTGTCGCCTTCGACATAGGATTTAACCAGTAGGTATTTGAAATGAGTGTAGGGCGCTTTTGCCAGCCATAGAACCTTGAATGCCTCGGTGTCAGTGCCCGGACTCAATACCTGGGTATCTTTTGCGTCCCAGGATCCGAACGGTCCATGGGCCGCCGCTCCCGTTTCCCGGTCGACAGCGAAATGGGATTCGTAGACGGCAATGGCCTTGGCGAAATTGGTCTGCTCCAATTCACCGCTATCGTTCAACTCGGACACGTGGAGTGCGTCGCACTCGTAAAACTTTTCGTTGGCCTGAGCCGTTGCGGCCAATCCCGCGACCAGCATCAAAGCGATACTCCTGAGCATGATCATTTTTCTCCAATGTTTGATTTGAATTGCGAGCAAAGATACACCGGACGACGGGAAATATGCATGGATGGAGTGTACATCACGCTCGTCGGCGGTTGACTGCGCTGCCTTGATCGCTTCCCCCAGTACCTTGCCGCCATACACGCGCTTGAGATACGTATCGCTGATGGCGCCGCGAAAAAAATATTTCCTCGAGTCGTTCGAGTTAGAGTGCGCTTACCAGTAGCGCGAGCGCTTCATCCACCTGCATTCATCCCGTCACTGGAATGCATATTCGGCCGTCGGAAACTCCTGCGATTTGATTTCGCGGACATAGATTTCGATCGCGCCGTGGATAGAGCCTTCTTGGGCCATGTAGTTTTTGGAAAAGCGCGTGCGTTTGCCCGGCGCGATATCGAGCACGTCGTACAACACCAGGATCTGGCCGTCGGTATCGGGTCCGGCGCCGATCCCGATCACCGGGACCATCGCATCCCGCGTAATTTCTGCGGCCAGGGAACTCGGTACGCATTCGAGCAGGAGCACGTCGGCGCCCGCTTCTTCCAGCGCGAGCGCATCGGTTTTCATCTTCTGCGCAGTCTTTTCTTCACGTCCCTGTACGCGGTAACCACCGTATTTGTGGATCGCCTGAGGCGTCAGCCCGAGGTGGGCGCAGACCGGTACGCCGCATTCAGTCAGGCGCGCGACCATATCGATTTCGAGCTCTCCCCATTCGAGTTTGACGATCTCCGCGCCGCCTTCCTTCATCAAGCGCGCGGCGTTCAGCAGACAGTCGCTCGCGGACGAATAACTCATAAACGGCATATCTGCCATCAACATCACGTGCTCGGACCCGCGTGCAACGAGTTGCGTGTGATAAACGATTTCGTCGACGGTCACCGGTATCGTCGTCGCGCGACCCTGGACGACCATGCCGAGCGAATCGCCGACCAGGATCACGTCCATGCCGGCGCGATCGATGACCTGGGCGAAAGCGGCGTCATAGGCCGTGATGCAGGCGATTTTCTCGCCCTCTTGCTTCATCTCCCGCAAGGATCGGGTCGTGATCTTGCGAACGTTTTCCTGGTGTGAACTCATGTCGTTTCCTGCCTACGGCGGCGTCTGCTTTGCCGATGCCGAGCGATCGGGGATCGCCGGTGCTGCGATGATCGGGTGCCGCGAGATCATGGTGTCGCGATCGATTAAGAGGCCGGTTCAGATCGACTGCAACCAGCTGCGTATGGCCGCGGCGATCTCGTCCGGCGAATCCTCTTGCATGAAATGCAGGCCTTTCACTTTGGCTTCGGTCTGATTCTTCCAGGTGGCGGCGAAGTCGCTCGGGGCGCCGTTCATGATCATGCCCGGGTCTGCCTGGATGAAGAGTTTCGGAATATCCGAATCCTTCATGAACGCGCCGTAGGCGTCGACGATCTCACACACCTCGGGCGGTTCGTCGGCGAGCGGGATTTGCCGCGGCCAGGTCAGGGTAGGCCTGCGATCCTCGCCCGGGTTCAGGAACGGCGCGCGGTAGGCGGCCATCTCTTCGTCGTTCAGATCGCGCAGGATTGCGGCCGGTAATACATTTTCGACGAAGATATTTTTTTGCAGCACGACTTCCTCGCCGGCCGGGGAGCGAAAGGTACGAAAGATATCGACCGCCGAGGCGGGCCAATCGCTCCAACTCAGTCGCTTGACGATACCCTCCATATAGCACACGCCTGCGACTGCCTGTGGGTGTCGGCGTGTCCAGTCGAACCCGAGCGCGCTGCCCCAGTCGTGAATGACTAGCACCACGTCCTCGTTGACGCCCAAGGCGTCCAGCGCGCCGTCCCAGTAATGCCGATGCTCCTTGAAGGTGTATCGTTCGGGCCCTGAATCCGGCAGCTTGTCGGAATCACCCATGCCGATCAGATCGATCGCAAGGCAACGCCCGAGATCCTCGAGTTGGGGCATGATGTTGCGCCACAGATAGGACGAGGTCGGGTTCCCGTGCTGAAACACGATCGGCCTACCCTGCCCCATTTCGACATAGGCCATCCTGCTGCCATCGACCGTGACGAATTTTTTCTGCTCAGACCAGTTACCCATGAACCGTTCTCCTCGTGATTAATGACGTGATAACGGGGTACCGCTCCCGGCGCGCCTCGATTAATTCACGGCGTAGACCGTGCGAAATAAAAACGAAATCCCGTTACCGGACCACGATCTACCGATCCAATATCTCGGCCAGTGCGACGATGCGTTCGGCTTGCGTGAGATGCGGCCGGTCGATCATTTTGCCGTCCAGGCTCAGGGTACCCGCGTCGGGCGCGGCAGCAAAGGCGTCGATCACGGCATGCGCGTGGGCGAGTTCCTCAGCCGAAGGTGAGAACGCCTCGTTGATCACGGCCACCTGCGCCGGGTGGATGGCGATCTTGCCGGTGAAACCGTCGCGTCGCGCTTCGTTGCACACGCGTTTCAAGCCGTCCTCGTTGCGAAAATCGGCCATCACCGTATCCATCGCCTGAACGCCGCCGGCGTAGGCGGCGAACAGGCACAAGGCGCGCGTCACCTGGTGCGGCGGCAGCCAGCTTCCGATTTCGTCCAGATTGTCGCTCGCGCCGATCGCGGCGCTCAGGTCTTCCGCGCCCCAGGTGAGTGCCCGGATCCGCGGCGACCCGAATTGATAATCCCCGATGTTGAAAACGGCTGTCGGCGTTTCCGTGGCGACCGGGATGATGCCGACACTTCCGATCTCGAGGCCGTGTTCGACCTCAAGGACGTCGATAAAGTTGGATATCTTTTCCACGTCCAGGGGGGACTCCGCCTTCGGCAGCATGATGCCGTCGGGTGCGGTGGGTACGATGGCAGCGAGGTCGTGGAGTACGTCGCCGCTGTCGAGCGGATTGATCCGCACCCAGAGCTGGGTGGATCGCTTCGATCGATCCATTAGATAGTCGCGGGTCATGTGCCGCGCGAGATCCTTGCGGTGCGATACGACCGAATCTTCGAGATCCAGCACGACTCCATCGGCACCGAGATCGAGTGCTTTCGCTAGCTTTTTCTCGCTGTCGCCCGGCACGAACAGGAGTGAGCGCATCATCCGGTGGGTTTCCTCAACATCAGCGCCGAACGCTTGCATTCGGCCACGAGTTCATCTTTCTGGTTGTACGCCCGGTGGGCGAAGATGACGATGCCGTTGTCGGGTCGGGACTTGCTGTCCCTCATTTCGAGCACCTCGGACTCGGCCCGCAGTGTGTCGCCGTGGAAAACCGGCCGCGGAAATCGGACTTCGTCCCAGCCGAGATTGGCGACAGTGGTGCCGAGCGTCGTGTCGTACACCGATACACCGACCATGAGGGCGAGCGTGAAGCAGCTATTGACGATCCGTTGACCGAACTCGGTGTGCTCGCGGCAGTACTCCTCGTCCAGATGCAGTCGCGCGGGATTGTGCGTCATCGTCGTGAAGAGGATGTTATCGGTTTCGGTGACTGTCCTGCGTATGGCGTGGTCGAACTTCTGTCCGACACTGAATTCCTCGTAATAAAGCCCTGGCATGGTTTCCCCCTGAAGTTACCCTGCAATGGGACGGACATTATAGTGATTTTCGCGCTGGCTAAACGCTCGGCCGACGCCGCGCGAGATTTGTTCCGCTTATTGCAAGAATGACGAGCATGACGATTTCGCGAGAGAATCTGATCACTCTATTCGCCCGCAAGCGGGCTCCTGCGACACAGGGTTCCGCGGTATCACCTCGGCACCGTAGGAGCCCGCTTGCGGGCGAACAATGTCCCGCATCCTATTTATCACCTTGCACCGAACCGCCCGTAAACCGCGCCAGGATCACTAAGGGCTCGCTGCCGGCTTCGTCCACGTCCAGCGGCACTGAGTGCAGTACTTCCAACTGGTGCTCCAGCTCGCGCAGCGGGTAGTAAAAAGCATAACCCGTCGATGGGAAAAGGGCCGCGCGCAGCATGAGGACGTAGGGGCAGTGTTCGACGTGTAGCAGGATATCTGCGTTCTCTGGACCCGCCCGCGGCGGGCGCAGGCTTTTGCGGTGCGCATGTAACTGAACGAACTCGGGCATCGTCGAGGTCACGCATGCGTCATCCGGCACATGCGGTCCCGCCTCGGCGATGGCGTTGAGCAGGCGGCTGCCGAATTCGACCGTCGCGAGCGATTCCGCCTGGCTGTCGCGGCCGTACCAGGCGGCTATTTTCGGTTTGTCGGCGTGCACCGTCCCCGCGTATTGTTGAATCTGCACCGTGAAGAACAGCGTGCTCGGCGCAATGATGCTGACCATGACTGCCGCCGTTGCCCACTGCACCAACCGCGGCAACAATGCGAAGCGCCCGCGGTGCGCCAATTCGACCGCGCCCCACATCGAATACGCGATGATGAAAGGCAAGATCATCAGCACAAATCGGCGCATATGATTCGGGTACGGCCAAACCACGATAACTGCGAGATAGATGCCGACGTAGAGCGCGTCCAGTTCGCCTGCGCGCAAACGCCGAATAAACGTGAACGCGGCCAGCGCGAACAGCGGGACGAGTGCGGCAGCGACATGGGTTCCGCCAAGTAAATCGAAGCTTCGCACCAGGTGATACCACAGCGCTTCCAAATTGACGGGGATTTGTTCGATCGCATGGGTCAGTGCGCCGCCCGCGCCTTCTTTAAACAAAGAGTCGAGATAGCTCGCCTTCCAGCCTTTCCAGCATTTGATCGCGGTCCAGCATGTCGGAAGCGCCAGGGCGATTACCGGCGCACCTCGGAAGCGGCGGCCGCGTGTTTGCAACAGCCAATACACCACGAAGCTCGCGACCGCGAAGATGCCCACGGATCGCGTTATGGCGGAGAGCCCGAAGAGCAACGCGGCCGTATGCCAGTGCCGGGCACCGGGCGGACGGGCGGTCAAGGCGACGAATGCACCGAACGACAAGGCGAGATAAAGCGGCTCACTGAACACGCCGAGCGCGACGAACAGGGCCGCCGGGCTCAGCGCGACGACGGACGTCGTCACTGCCGCCGTTGCGAAATCGGCTCCGCGGCGCGCGACCCAGACGAAAATCAGGCTCATCGAGGCGGCTAGAAACACCGAACCGATCGCGTAGTCGGCCGCCGGAGAAGTGGTGCCGCCCCCGAGGAGCCCAAGGGCCATCGGGTAGAGGGGTGGATATGCATAGGTTTCGAAAAGATGGTTCGCAAACGTGAAATCGTGCGGGCGATAAGGCGAATAGAAATCCGCCATCAACACGTAGACGGCCGCGTCCGAACTGATGCCGTGCAAGGTATCCTTGAGCGAAACAAAGATGAAGAACACCAGTGTCAGCAATCCCGTGACGGCGGCGGCAAACAACTCGTAGTAGTGCGCTTGGCGATGCGCGGGCATCGTGCTGATCAGCTGCCGCTCAAGCAGTCGTGCGGTATCCGAACAGATCGTTGAAGCGATCCCGCAGTCGGGATTTCTGCACCTTTCCCATACTGTTCACTGGCATTTCATTGATGACGAGTATGCGTTTGGGCACCTTATATCCGGCTAGATTAACTTTTAGCGCGCCGATCGCATCGGCTTCATGGAACTGCGAACCGATCTTCTCGACGACAACGGCAACGACGGCTTCTCCTTAATCGTCAGGGGGAACGCCGAACACCGCGACCTCGTCGACCGCGGCAAACGACTCGATCTCACGTTCCACTTCCTTGGGGTATACGTTGAGCCCGCCGCTGATGATCATATCCTTGCTGCGGCCGACGATAAACAAATAGCCGTCGTCGTCGAGGTGGCCCTGGTCGCCGGTGCGAAAGAAACCATCGCTCGTGAAAGCTTCCGTATGCGTCTCCGGCAGGCGCCAATATCCGCAGAATACGTTGCCGCCCTGCACTTCGACGTTGCCGATTTCACGCGCCTTAAGCGACGCGCCGCCATCGTCGGTAATCCGCAAGGCAACACCCGGTAGCGGCAGGCCGACGGACCCTGGTTTGCGGGCGCCGGACAGCGGATTGGAGGTATTGATGCCGGTTTCCGTCATCCCGTAGCGTTCGAGGATCGTATGCCCCGTACGTTCGTGAAACCGTCTGAACGTTTCCTCGCTCAAGGGCGCGGAACCGGAAATGAAAACGCGCACACCGTCGCAGGTATCCCGGGAGAAGCTCGTGCTGTGCAACAGCCGGCTATAGTAGGTCGGAACGCCGGCCATGACGGTAGCGCCGGGTAGCGCCTCAACGACTGCCTCTGCGTCGAAGCAGGAGAGAAAACGTACCCGCATGCCGGCCAGTAGCGCCGGTCCGAGCACGACGAACAGGCCGTGTACGTGGTAGATCGGCAAGACGTGGAGTAACACGTCCGATTTAGAAAACCCCCAAGTCTGCATTAGATCGACCGCATTCGTATAAAGATTGCCGTGAGTCAGTGGAATACCCTTGGGGCGGCCCGTCGTTCCGGAAGAATATAGCAACGCGGCAAGGTCCTCCGTGGAAGACACAACGGTGCCGAAATTCGGGTCCGCATCGCGCCAACGCTCCGCCAGCGACCCCTGCCCTTGAGGGTCCAGGGTCAGGACCCGTTCGAGTTCTGAGCAATCGATGGATGCCGCGCCGACGCGCGACGCCAACGCGGGATCGCAGATCACCAGGCGCGGTTCGGCGTCGGTCAGAAAAAACGACAATTCGTTCTCGGTATAGGCCGGATTGAGCGGATGATAGACGCACCCGGCTCGCAGGCAACCTAGGAAAAGCCAAAGCAGACCGATCGATTTTTCAGCGATAACGCTTACCCGATCGCCGGGGTTCAGCCCGAGTTCCACCAGTGTATTCGCGGCGCGTGCCGACCACTGATCGAGATCACGGTAGGTATGTGTCGAAGTGTGTACCGATTCCAGGAAACAGGCGTCGCGGTCGAATCCGGCTTCGAACCGTGCAAAGAGGTTCGCGTTCGCCGTCATTATCGAGAAATTGCCGTGGTTTTTACAAGGAACGGGAAATCAATTCCTTCATGATTTCGTTTGACCCGCCATAGATCATGCTGACGCGGCTGTCGGCGAAATAGTGCGCGATGGGATATTCCATCATGTAACCGTAGCCGCCGTGCAGTTGCAGACATTGATGCGCGGTTTCGAACTGCTTCTCGGTACACCACCACTTCGCCATCGATGCGGTCTCGTTGTCGAGTTGATCGCTGTTCAACTTCCCGATGCAGTCGTCCAGGAAGACGCGTGCGATCCGCGCTTCGGTCTTGAGTTCGGCCAGTTTGAACTTGGTGTTCTGAAAATCCATCAGGGTCTGACCGAAGGCCTTGCGTTGCTTGACGTAATCGACGGTGATGTCGACAACTATTTCCATCGCCGCGACGGCGCCCGCGGCGATGATCAGGCGTTCACGCGGGAGCTGGTTCATCAATTGATAAAACCCCTGGCCCTGCTCGCCGCCAAGGATGTTACCGATCGGAACGCGACAATCGTCGAAGAACAATTCGCAGGTGTCCTGCCCTTTCATGCCAATTTTTTTCAACGGCTTATTGCGGCGAAAACCTTCGAGCTCGTCAGTCTCGACCATTAGCATGGAGATCCCTTTGGCGCGCGCTTTCGGATCGGTTTTGCACACGACGCAGAGGAGATTGGCGTTGTACCCGTTCGTAATGAACGTTTTGGCGCCACTCAGCAGGTATTCATCGCCGTCCCGGATGGCACGCGTCTTGACCGCCTGCAGGTCTGATCCCGTACCAGGCTCGGTCATAGCGACGGCCGTGATGATCTCGCCGGTCGCCATCCGCGGCAGCCATTGGTGCTTCTGTTCTTCGGTTCCATACCGCACGAGATAATGTCCGACGATGCTCTGGATACTGTTACCAAAGCTCGAGATGCACGCGCGTTGCAGTTCCTCGGAGGTAATCGCATCGAAGCCGAAATCACCGCCGCCGCCGCCGTATTCCGCCGGCACGTCTGGACACAACAGGCCAACCTCGCCCGCTCGCGTCCAGTACTCGGGCTCCAGATAGCCCTGCTCGATCCAGCGCTCGCGCTCCGGTACGAATTCCGCCGTGATGAATTTTCGCACGGTGTCGCGGTAGATCTCATGGTCTGAGGTCATCCAGGGAGAAAGATAGGCGTTCATTCAAAGGCTCCGAATCTAATGGGATGGCGATGAATGTGTGACAGCTGGCGGTCCGCCCGCAAACGGGCTCCTACGGGAGCGGGGTCCATGTAGGAGCGCGCTTGCGCGCGAGTGAAACGTTCAAACACTGACGAATCAGGCATTGTGAAGGCCGAATATCGAAACGCTAGCGACATTACGGTACGGCTGTCCGCCGAGGTTATGGGTCAGTCCCAGCGACGGGCTGCTCAGCTGGCGCTCTCCGGCGCGACCCAGTAGCTGCAAATAAATCTCGTAGGCCATGCGCAGGCCACTGGCGCCGATCGGGTGTCCGAAACATTTGAGGCCGCCGTCGACCTGGCAGGGGACTTCCCCGTCCCGGTCGAAATTGCCATCGAGCACGGCCTTGATCGCACCGCCTTGATCGGCGAGATTCAGGTCTTCCATGACCACGAGTTCGGTGATTGAAAAGCAATCGTGGACTTCGGTCATATCGAGTTCACTGCGCGGGTTGGTGACCCCGGCTTCTTTGTAGGCCCGTTCGGCGGCCACACGCGTTGTAAGCAGGTAGCTGCCATCCCAGTCGGTACTCGACATTTCGAGGCCCATGCTGGGGGCGAGCTGCATCGCTTTCACCGTCACCATGTCCTTTATACCCATCTCGCGTGCCTTCTCGACGGTCGTGACGATGGCGCAGGCCGAGCCGTCGCTGACGCCGCAGCAATCGAACAAGCCGAGCGGATAGGCCACCATGGGCGCGTTTAAGGCCTGGTCTTCGGTGATCTCTTTCTGCAGGTGCGCTTTCGGATTGAGCACGCCGTTGGCGTGGCTTTTGACCGAGATATGGGCCATCGCGCGTTTCAGATCACTCATGTCACACCGATGTTTCGACGCATAAGCGCTGGCCAGTTGCGCGAAGGCGCCCGGCGCGGTGGCGTTAGGCAGCCACAGATCGTCGAAAGTACCCTTGCTGCGCTCGGGCAAACCTGAATAACCGGTGTCCTTCAGCTTTTCGACGCCGACGGCGAGCGCGATGTCGCAGGCGCCAGCCGCGACTGCGTAAACGGCGCCGCGCAGGGCCTCGGTACCGGTCGCGCACATGTTTTCGACACGCGTGACCGGGATATTGGGCAGCCGCAGGGAAAGACTCAAGGGGAGTGCCGACTTCCCGGCACTTTGCTCCTGGAAGAACAATCCCAGCCAGGCCATCTCGATGTCGTTGCGATCAATGCCGGCGTCCGCGAGTGCTTCGTTAAACGCCTCCACGATCAATTCTTCGGGACCGCAGTCCCAGCGCTCGCCGAATCTCGTGCATCCCATGCCGATGATGGCGACTTTGTCTTTGATTCCCGTAGCCATGAGTGAATCCTCCTGGTGCCGTAATGAGCTTGTTAATCGAGCAACGGCGCCGGTTTCCAAAAGTATCGGCGGAAATTCCGCTTCGAATCGAAATCCTTGACGCGAAAGACCATGCGCACCGCGTCGCCGACGGCAACCTGGCCGGCCTTGAAGTCGGTGAACTCGAGCATGACGTTCGCGCCGTCCTGAAATTCCACGTGTCCGTAGATGTAAGGCGGCGATGGCGTATAGGCCAGCCAATCCTCCGTGAACGACTTCACGCGTCCTAGCATTGGCGACAGGCTTTCGGGCGATTGTGAATCCTGCGCGCTGCACTTGACGCACAAGAGGCTCCGCGGAAACTGCAGGGTGTTGCATTCACGGCAGCGGCCACCCAACATCGAGGTAATATCGCGCCGCCGGCGGTAGTAGGCGGACATGGCCGTTCGATTGTCACGCTCGGCACGCAATCCGAAATCGATCGAAATCTGGTTGCGGAGCGACAGAAAATAAGTGTAGTTATCCGTCGATCGCGAATGCGCAAGGTAGCGCTCCGGCCCCCGCCCCGATTGAAGCGCGGTGAGCGCAGGTGTTGTCTTGAGCAGCACCGCGTCCGCGCCCTGCCCGAAGCCGACGACGAGAATGCGATCGCCGGGCGCCGCCTTCGAGAGCGCGAGGGTGAGCATCAGCAGCGAGTGCGCCGTGCCACAATCCCCGCAAGTGCCGGCGAGCGGTTCGACGAAGCGCTTGAGGTCGATCTTGAGGTGTTTGGCCAACGCGCGGGCAGCGCTGCCCGGACCATGCAGCACGATGTGTTCGATATCTCCCGCGGTGACGCCGCCGGCGGCTGCCGCCTCTTCCATGACCCGCGGGACAATTTTCAAATACCCTTCTTCACGGACCCAGCGTTCCTCAAGCGCGTAATCGAAATCTGCATCGGCCGCGCGATATTGATCCACGAGATCCTCGTGGCAGGATGCCACCGCGAGGAATTCTGCCACCGGTGTCCCTTCCCCAATCAACAGCGCGGCGGCACCGTGGCCATATTTCATTTCCTGCGCGCTGCCGGGCTGTGTCTCGCGGCAATCGCTGGCCAGGAGCAGAGTGTTCTCGCCCGCGGCGGGAGAACGCGCCATGCGTGCGAGTGCGCTCGTCGCGGCGCGGCGGCTCCCCGAGAGATCTTGCGTCACGATCGGGTTATCGAGCAGCAAGGCGTCGGCGGCGATTCCGCTGTTGCTGCGATCGGCAAAAGGCAACGTCGTCGACGCCAGAGCGAGTTCGCCGATTACGGTCTCGACGCCGTTCAAGCAATCCCGCCCGGCTTCGACGGCGAGCGTGATCGCGTCTTCATCCCAGTTGGCGACCGAGCGTTCACCCGCAGCCAGACCCCGCAGCGACGGCACTGCCCATCCGACGGCATCGAAAATAGCCTGCCGCGACAGTCGTAGCGGCGGGACATAAGCGCCGTAAGAAAGGATCCCGTAACTCATTTAGGCAAGGCTCTCCGGTCGTTCGATATGGATGCAAGGCAATGGGGGAGTTTAATGGCGGCGTGCGGTAATGACCAATCAACAGCCTGTCAGGCGTCGCGGCTGTCAAACGGCGCCTGCATCCGCCAGCGCGCGAATTTCTTCCGAGGAATAACCGAGTTCGCCGAGCACTTCGACGGTGTGCTCCCCTATTTGCGGCGGTGGATTCTGGGTCAGTTCTAGCCCCGACATACTCAGCGGAAAGCGTGGGCTCGGGACTGTTTCGGACAATTCCGGGTAGCTGACGGCGCCCAGGTAACTCATGGCCCGTGCCTGGGGGTGCGCCATCGCGGCATCGAGATCGAGCACCGGCCCACACGGGACGCCGGCTCTGGCGAGCGTCTCCACGATGTCCTCGGTCGTTCGCTCGGCACACCATGCGGCCACGCGCGCGCAGATTTCGTCGCGCCGATTACCGCGTTGTTCATCGGTCGCAAGTTCCGGATCATCACACCAGCCTGCTTCGCCGATCGCGCGGGCGATGCGATTGAAAAAGCCCGTGCCGACGACGAGGGTCGTGACGAAGCCGTCGGCGGTCTTGAAGATATCGGTCGGTGCGCTGGTCTGCCCGCGATTGCCGCTCGGCACCCGGTTGACGCCCAGGACCGCCTGTTCGATAAGGGCGGGGCTGAACGCGGCGAGTGCGGTGCCGAGCAGCGACGCCTGCACGTGCTGCCCCATCCCCGTCTGTTGGCGGTGATAGAGCGCCGCGATCGTACCCATCGCACCGAGCGCTGCGGTGCCGAAATCTACGAATGGCGTGGCGCTGCGCGACGGCAGGCCCGGCTGCCCCGACAGAAAAGCCGATCCCGACATCGCCTGCCCGATACCGTCGAATCCCAGACGGTCCCGCCAGGGGCCCTCGTGCCCGTAGGCCGTCTGCGTGGTGAGGATGATATCGGGCTTGATCGCGCAAAGGCCTTCGTAATCGATCCCCATGCGCCGCAATACGGCGGGCGGCATGTTAGCGATGACGACATCGGCACTTTCTACGAGGCGTCGCACGACCTCGAGGGCCCGCTCGTGCTTGAGATCGAGGCACAGGCTGCGCTTGTTGCAACCGGTTTGCAGAAATACCGCGCTGGCCGTTTCACTGACAGGACTGACGAAACGATCTTCGCCGCCGTCCGGTTTTTCGACGCGAATGACGTCCGCACCCAGGTAGGCCAGCAAGGTGGCGCAGTAAGGACCCGCGATATAACGGGAGAAGTCGATGACCCGTATGCCATCGAGTGCGTTTCGGTCGGCCATCAGATTGGTCTCGATTAAAGAAATTAGGGGCTGAACGAAAAATAATGCTCGTTTAGAAACGGCTATTTTTACCACACAGACGCATAGAGGATGTAAAAATATATAAATAAGGTGACTCTATGTCCCCAGTGGTTCATTTTGGTTTGCTGGCTGTGGGCAAAATAAATCCACAATCAACCTCCAATCACGGCGTATCTTTGCGCCTTGTTCCACCCCGGCAATGAATGGCGGATTGCTTGACGCTAAACTGGGCGGCGCAATTACCACGTGGCGGCCAGCCACACTATCGCGAGCTTCAGGAGTCAGCCATGAGTTATGACAATATTACCTACGAGTTGCAGGGGTATCACGCGTGGATCACGATCAATCGACCGGACACGCTGAACGCCCTCGACGTCAAAACGTTGGGCGAACTCGACGAGGCGTTTACACACGCCGAGGATGACGACGGCGTACGGGTCATCATTTTGACCGGCGCGGGGGACCGGGCCTTCGTCGCCGGCGGCGACGTCGCCGATCTGGAATCGCGCGACGGGCTGGCACACTATCAGGAATTCGCCGAGATGATTCACCGCCTGTTCCGGCGCATCGAGCTCTGCGACAAGCCGACGATTGCTGCGGTCAACGGCTGGGCGCTTGGCGGCGGCACCGAAATCATCCTCGCGACCGATATCCGCGTCGTTGCGGAGGAGGCGCGTCTGGGGGTTCCCGAGATCACGCTGGGCCTGTTTCCCGGCGCCGGCGGCACGCAGCGCCTGCTCCGCCAGTTGCCGCCGTGCCGCGCGCGGGAAATGATGTTCACGGGCGAGCAGATCACCGCCGCCGAGGCCCTGGGCTACGGGCTCGTCAACCACATGTTTCCACGCAAGGAACTGCGGGCCCGCGTGACCGAGCTAGCCGCTAAGATCAGCAGCAAGTCGCCGTTGAGTCTCAAACTACTGAAGCGTTCGATGATCCACGGTGGCGACATGCCCATGGCCGCGGCCCTGCAATACGAACAGGCGATGGTCGGGCTGCTGCTCGACTCGAAGGACGCCCACGAAGGCTGCCGTGCGTTTCTCGAAAAGCGTGCGCCTGATTTTCATGGACGGTAATGTATGTGCTGGGGCGAATGACGACACGGATTCGGATTCGCCCGCAGCCGGGCTCCTACGGGTGCCCCGGTGTTAAGCAGTCGCCACCGTAGGAGCCCGCTTGCGGGCGAACTCGGCGTCTGATCAATTGGAACAGCCATGCAGGGGAAACGCCATGGATTTCTCACTTACTGAAGAGCAGCGCATGATCTGCGACACCGCGCGCAAGGTCGGCGAAAAATTCGGGCTCGATTACTGGCGCGAGCGCGACAAGGCGAAAGAGTTTCCAGGAGATTTCTGGAAGCAAGTGTGTGAAGTGGGGATCGGCGGGGTTACCCTGCCCGAGGAATTCGGCGGCAGCGATCTCGGCATGCTCGACCTGGCATTGGCCATCGAGCAGCTGGCTAGGTCCGGCGGCGGCAGCACGATCGGACAGTTGTTCATGTTGAATCCCATCTTCGGCGGCGTTGCCATCAACCAGTACGGTTCCGAGGCCATGCGTGCGAAACTCTTGCCGCCACTCATCAGTGGCGACCTCATGTGTTGCATGGGCTTGACCGAGCCGGATGCGGGCACGAATTCGATCGAGATCAAGACCTTCGCGCGGCCCGACGGTGACGGTTGGCGGTTGAATGGCAAAAAGCACTGGATCACGGGCACTGCCTCGGCGCATAAGATCCTCGTCGTCGCGCGTACCAAAAAGCGTGATGCCGTCGAGCGCAAGACGGATGGCATCACGCTCTTTCTGATCGACGTCGAGCGTGATGGCTTGAGCCACACCAAGATTGAGAAACTCGGTACCAACACCCTCGATTCCAGCGCGATTTTCTTCGACGAGGTCTACATCGAACCGCAGGAGTTGATTGCCGAAGTCGACCGCGGCTGGAAACCGCTGCTGGATGTGCTGAACACCGAGCGCATCGTAACGACGGCGGGCCTGGTCGGCACGGCCGATCTGGCGATTGAACTGGCGGTCAATTACGCCAATGATCGCAAGGTCTTCGGCGAACGCAGCATCAGCAGCTACCAGGCCATCCAGTTTCCGCTGGCGCAGGCCTATGCCGAGATCCAGTGTGCGCGGATGATGAACTACAAGGCAGCGTCCTTATGCGACGCCGGGGAGGCTTACGGCGCCGAATCGAACCTGGCGAAACTGATCGCCTCGCAGGCCTGCGACAAGGCCACCATTCAGGCCATGCAGACGCTAGGCGGTATGGGCTATGCCAGTGAGTTCCATCTCGAGCGCCTGTGGCGCGATCAGCGCCTGTTCCGATTTGCACCGGTGTCGGAGGAAATGATCCTGAACTTCGTCGCTCAACATAACCTGGGGATGCCGCGGAGCTATTGATCGGAGGTACGCAAGCGCCGTCGGCTCGATCGAATTATCGGGACTGGCCCAGGCGCCTATACCCCGATAACATACGCGTCATGTTTCGCAACCGACCAGCGCTGTCTATCGCTCTGACCCTGTTGCTGGCGTTGCGTGCAGTCGTGCCGATCGGGTACATGTTGCAGCTACCGTCGGCGAATGATCCGTTCGGCATCTCCATCATGCTCTGCCCGACACAGAATCCCGGGCTTGATCTTTCGGTACTGACTGACGGACCGGATCAGCACGCGAATCATCACCGACATCACCATCTACACGGTCACGACGGTGCGATAAACACCACGGAAGATGCGGCAACGGATCTACGCGGCTTCGGATGCGGCCCGTGGTTGAACGGCGCGACCGCGGCCGTCAACTGGGTCATTTCCGAACCCATGGTAGACGGCGGTGCGGAGCGGCATCAAGTCACCCGTATCGAGTTCTTGTCAAACGCTTCGCCGCGCGGTCATTCCCTGACCCGCGCCCCGCCCTTACTCGGCTGAAATCACACCATTGGGCCCCGGCGGCCCGTGCTCCCTGCAAGCACGCAGTTCTGCGGTGCTTCCTGCCCGTGACACTGAAATCGGGCACGTGAAGTAACCGGGCCGAATCTTGCGCTCCGTCGAAAATCAACCGAGGAATGCTCCATGATCAACCGACAACAATACCGCTCGACGTTCTGGCTCGCTTTATTGCTGGTGTTGTCGCCCGTCAGCGCCGATCACCCGACTGTCGTCTCCGGTTCGGAGGCGAGCGGTCCTATTAATACCCTCGCGGCGATGGCGATGCCGGCAGGCAAATGGGCGCTTGGCCTACGCAACGAGATCATCGATCGCGATGCATTTTCTGACGCTCGGCTCGCGGGCCTAGCCGCACAGGGGCTGGAAGGCGTGCACACCATCGATCAGATCAACGGCACGTCAGCC
>JAYYZW010000106.1:0-25429 GCA_036339995.1 Pseudomonadota bacterium | reverse complement strand
GATTGGACACTCAACCGGCAGCCCTCAGAAGCTGTCGGTCCAGCGGCTCCCGAAGGAGTCGCTGGACCGGTTAAGGGTTCTAAAACAGGCTTAAGTCGGCGGGTCGAATCCAAGTTCATTGGGAAAGCCGTCGATGTCAGGCGGTGGGTAATAGCGATCCGAACCGAGTGCGTCGACGCGAGCGAAGAAGTCTTCGTCGGCCGCGAAACCCATCGGACCGACCTCCCGCAAGTTCATTGCTTGGCGGTAAATATTCCACGATTCCGGACGCAGGTCGACCGCGGCTTGCAAAAAGGCGTCGCCGTCGCCCGCGTTGCCGGCCTCATGGAGGTAACGCCCGAGCCTGAAGTTCGCGTTGGCCAACGCCACGTTTTCAGTCGGTAGTTGCATGTGTTCGCGCGCCGCCGCTTCGCTGAACACGTGCTTGCTCTTGGCGCCGTTGACGGCCCAGTCGCGCACCGCGTTGACGTAGGTCTGCTGTGCCTTGGCGACGATGGCCGCCGAATCCTCCGGCATGGAGAGGTCTTCGCGGTTCATCGATCGCCAGCCGTCGTGGGAACCGGCGGTTTCGGTCGGTCGGACGATGCGGCCCTTCTCGTCGATCCAGACCGACTGCGGTACGTTCACCATGTTGTAGAGATCGGCCACGTGATGTTCGCGATCGATCAGGGTGACGTAAGTCGGCTTCGCTTCCTCGATCCATTCGCGCGCCGTTTCGTTTCCTCGGCTCTCCTCGGCGACCGATATGATGATGAAATCCTCGTCTTCGACCTCGTCGTACATCGCCTGCCACACGGACAGGTCATAACGGCAGCCTCACCAGGAGGACCAGGTAGTCAAAAATACCCGTTTACCACGGTAGTCGGACAGAGAATGCGGTTTACCGTCGAGGTCCGGCAGGGTGAAATCGGGTGCTTCGAGCGTCTCGAGTGCCCTGGCGCGCTCGCCGGCGCTGTTGCCGAGCATCCAGGTGTCGCCGGCGGCGTCGTGCAATACCGGGCTATCCGTGTGCCGCCAGAACTCGGCGACGTTCACGGCGCCTTCGCGCACGAACTGATCGTTTTGATCCTTCGGTACTGGTACGCAGACCTCGCCGTGGCACAGGCCTTCCGGTTTCATCGTCCAGCCGGTTGCGCGCGTGAGGTCTTCGATCGGAAGCCAGAGGTCGTCGCCCACGGCTTCAGCGCCGGCAACGTCCGTTGCGCCGGCTTCAGTCAATATTGTGGCCATCCCGCTTTCTCTCCTGATTTTCTGCTTTTAGGAAACTCTGAATAGAGGTTTCTTAAATACCAGCCCGCCAGTGCAGAGCATAGCTTATTGTCAAACACCGTGTGTGGGTCGAGGCTGTTGCCGGAGGGCAGACGGCAGTACGCTACACCCCAGGGCATGGTCCCGGGTATCATTGAATTCGCACGAACGAGGAAAGGGACCATGAACCCACCGCAATTGCCTAGATTGCCCATGGCCGGCGCCGTTGATGCCGACGGTCACATCCTCGAGGCGCCGGATCTCTGGGAGCGTTATCTGGAACCCAAGTACCGCGAGCGCGCCATTCGGATTAAAAAGGATCCGGAGGGTCTGGAGTATCTCGAAGTGGACGGCAAACCGGCGAAGATGTCGCGCAAAGGGCTGCCCTCGAACCTCGGCATCATGGACCGAAACGGCGGGTTTTATTATGAGCGTGAGCCGACGGGCAGCGGTTACGTCGACAATGCTTCGTTCGGTTCAATGGATCCGGCCGAGCGGATTCAACGCCTCGATATCGAAAATATCGAACGTGCGTTTCTCTACCCGACCGTCGGACTCTTGTGGGAACCCGAGTGCGAGGATCTCGATTTGGCGATGGCTTATGCGCGCGCCTACAATCGATGGATTGTCGATTTCTGCTCCGATTCGGCAGGCAGGCTTCTGCCGATCGCACACATCCCGTTCGGTATACCGGAAATGGCCGAGGTGGAACTTCGGCGCGCCGCGAAGGACGGCGTGGTCGGGTTTTATTCCGCACCGTTCATCTGGAGTCGCAAAGGGCACGGCCACCCCGATCATCACCGCATCTTTGCCACCGCCCAGGAACTCGGCCTGCCGTTCGGCATACACCCGTCATTCGAACCGCATTGGGCCGCACCGACCCGCTTCGGCAAGATGACGGGCCGCGATACGGCTTTCTATCAAAACATCGTGGGGGGCAATGCTATTCGCGAGGGATTCACGACGCTCTTTCAATATGGCGTATTCGATCTCTTTCCCGAACTTCGGATCGTCATCCTGGAGGTGGGCGCCGGCTGGATCGGGTACTGGATCGAGCGCATGGATGCCGCCTTTGATTCGCCGCTCGGCCGTAGCGTGCCCTTGAAGAACAAGCCGAGTGACTATTTTCGCTGCCAGTGCTGGATCTCCGGGGACCCGGACGAGCGGTCGCTGGCCGGCGTCATCCCCTACGTTGGAGAAGACCGCTTTTTCTGGGCCAGCGATTTCCCGCACGCCGATCACCCGCCCGAATATGTTCCCAATTTGATCGAACTTCTCTCGCTGGTCCCAGAGTCCGGGCGGGAAGGCTTGCTCGGAAAGAACGTGCTCGACTGTTACGGATTAAACTAAGTGATCTCCGAATAAGTCATGGTGCGTCTGAATTGTTCTTGAAATTGTGCAGATCAAGGCACGAATCGCAGGCAATAGCGGGGATTATTGGCAAGCTTCGTAACGCGGAGCTGCGCGATTTCATAGGCGAGGCAGATGTGCAATGACTTATTCGGAGGTTCCCTAAACAAAGCTTGCCAAATGAGGGGTCACTGAACAATGGCTGAAAAATTGAGAAGCGGGGATACCCTGCCGCCAATTACCTTCGATCTGGTCGATGGCGGTAACGTCAGCTTGCCGGGCGATCTCAAAACCGATTTTGCCGTCGTGCTCTTCTACCGCGGACACTGGTGACCCTTTTGCCGCCGGCAGTTAGTCGGCTACGAGAAAGCCAAAGCGGAACTCGATGCGCTCGGCATCTCCGTCTACGCAGCCAGCGTCGATACCGGTGACAAAGCCCAGGAAGTGGCCGACGAGGTGTCGTTTCCAATCGGCGCCGGTGTAACACGGGAACAGGCAGAGGCCATCGGCGCGTGGTGGGAGGATCGGCGCGGCATTGTTCAACCCAGCCAGTTCCTCATGCGCCGCGACGGGTCGATCATCCAGTCGACTTATTCTGACGGCCCTTTGGGACGCCTGCTTGCCGAGGACGTGCTCGGCCTAGTCAATTTCCTGGTCAAGCAGTAGCCGGGCGGATAAAAGTCATCGGCCGTGGTAGACGGGTGCGCGCTTCTCCATAAACGCACGCGGGCCTTCTTTCGCGTCCTCGGTCTGGAACACAGGTGCGGAAACCTCCGTTTCGATCCGCAGCGCCTCCGCCTCGGGTTTCCCGAGACATGCCTTCGCCGAACGGCGGATGGCTTTGACTGCCAGCGGGCCGTTGGCGGCGATCTTCTCGGCAATCTCCATGGCCTTGGCCATGACGTCCTCGACCACGTAATTGAGGAATCCCAGCGCGAGGGCCTCCTCGGCGGTGATCAAATCCCCGGTCAATAACAATTCCATGGCTTTCGCATAGGGGAGTTGCACGGGCAGGCGCACCGAGGAGCCGCCGGCCGGAAAGATCGCCCATTTGACTTCCTGCACCCCGAACCTGGCCTGCGCAACGGCAACCCGAATGTCCGTGCCCTGCACGATCTCCATGCCGCCCGCGATGGCGTGTCCGTTGATCGCCGCGATCACCGGTTTCTCCAGATCAAAATCGCGCAGTATGGAGCGCCCCAACAGGTCGGGGTCGCTCATGACCCGTTCATCCCATTCGTTTTCAGGTTGGCGCCCACCAGAGATAAGGGGTATGAGCTGCCCGAGATCCGCGCCCGCGCAAAAGGCGTTGCCGGTGCCGGTCAATATCGCCACGCGGACATTGTCGTCGTCGCGCACGCGATGCCAGGCATCGTCGAGTCCGACCGCCACCTCGGGATTGATGGCGTTTCGCGCATCCGGTCGATTCAAGGTGACGACGGCGACGTGGCCGGTGAGTTCGTATTCGAGTAATGCCATGCTTCCCCCTCGTTTTGTACCTTTGCAATTCTCTCCGGGTCGCTTCGATCATAGATAAAATTGTCGATGAAATCGCCTGGTCGACAAGCTGCGGTCGAATTCGATCAAGTGAGCGCCGACCGAATTGATAAGATAGGGTGATTTGGCTCCAAACCCAAAGGTATGACGTGTTTAGTTATGTAGATAAATCCATACGCGCGGATCTCGAATCCGACCGGTTGCTGGTCACGCTCGACCGCGACAGCGCCGTAGTCCTGAGCGATTCCCCCTCCGCGTTCATATCCATACTCGGGCCGGTACCGATCCCGCGCGTAATCGGATCGCAGGAAGTTGCCCTCGAGTGGTATCCGTTCGTGCGCCGCACCGAGCTCTCGCACGTGCTGGATGCTGCCCGCGACGTTGTCGATGGCGCAAGCACGGCATTTCGCGATCTATTACAAAGCTCAATGTCGGTCAATTCCGTTTTTGCCTTGCCAGGATTACGCGACGCCGATGTGCCGTTGGTGCGTCTGCATTCCTGCTGCCTAACCGGGGACGTGTTCGGCTCCCGCCGCTGCGACTGCGGGCCGCAGCTCGACGCGTCGTTCGAGCAGATCCTCGCCGAAGGCGAGGGCGCGGTGGTGTACATGAGCGGGCATGAAGGTCGTGGCATCGGCCTATGGGCCAAGGCGGTCACCTACCTGCTGCAGGATCAGGGCAAGAACACCTACGAGGCCAACGTCGCGCTGGGACTACCCGAAGATTCGCGCGACTTCAGCGACGCCGCCGTGCTGTTGCGCTATTTTTTATCCGGCCGTCCGTTGCGGCTCTTGTCCAACAATCCGGACAAGCGCACGCAGCTGGAGGACTGCGGCCAGGCCGTGACGGAAGTCGTTCCGATCGTCGCCGGCGTTAACGAGCACAATATTCGCTATATCGAGGAGAAGCGCCGCAAGGGACACCTGGTATCGGACGATCTCTTGAAGCCATGAAGTTCGCTCGCAAGCGGGCGGGTTAAACGGATTCACGGTACGTCGTTGATATCCCCCGGCGGACCCTCGTGGTGCGGACGGGTCGGGTGCGCCGCTAGTACGGGTTCACCCTTGACTGGCACGGCGCGGGAAAGGAATTCGATCACCGCCTCGCCGAATACATCGTTTCTGTCGCCCGCGACCATGTGACCGGCACCGGTGATATTGACGTACTCGCTGTGCGGGCACATGTGGAGAAAAGCCTCGGCACCGTTCTCGCTCAATACGTCGGAGAGCCCGCCGCGCACGAGCAGGGTCGGCGGGGGCAAACTTCGGGCGCACGCTTCCAGCCGGGCGATGCGCTTCTCGATATCGCGCGGCGCGGCCATAAAGCGTGGGTCCCAATGCCAGCGATACTTGCCGTCATCGCTCAAGCGCAGGTTCTTGGCCAGGCCGAGCAGGTCTTTGGGCGGCTTGCGATGCGGCTGGTAGGCGCCGATCGCCTCCGCGACCTGTGCCAGCGAATCGAAGCCTTCGGGTCGCTGGCTCATGAACTTGAAGATCTTCTTGACGCCCGCCTTTTCGACCTTGGGGGCAATATCGACGAGCACAAGCGCAGTCGCGTCCACCCGATCTTCGCCGATGGCGACGAGGCTCGTACCGCCGCCCATGGATGCGCCGACCAGCACCGGGCGGCTGTGCCCAAGTGCATCCAGCAGGCACAACAGATCCTCCACCATGATGTCCTGTCCGTAAATGCCATCGGGCGACCAGTCCGAATCGCCGTGGCCGCGAGCATCGAAGGCGATCGCGTGATAGCCCGCTTCGCCCAATGCCTGGCCCGCTTTTTTCCACGCATGCCGCGTCTGCCCGCCGCCGTGCTGCAGCAGCACTAGCGGACCTTCACGGTCGCCCCAGGAATCTCCTGCCAACGTGACGCCGCCGGCGCCTGGCCAGCGGTGCATGGGGTCCGGGGTTCCGGGTAAGCGTTGGCCTGCGCTCATGGGTAACTGCATCCTTAGGTAAAGATTGACCGAATATTATGCACGACGGAGATAACGCCGGCGTACGGCTTGGATAGAATGAGGGGCGTCAATTCGACCGCGGTACAAGAAAGGAGGGGCCATGCCCACGCTCGTAAAAACTTTCCTGAACGGATTGCTCGCCTTCCTGCCGATCTTCGTCACCGTTTACGCGATTTACTATTTCGGTCTGTGGCTCGATCGCTTCAGCAGCGAATTGGTGCACGCAATAGCACCGGAGCTGCCGTACGTTCCAGGCTTCGGAATCGTCGTGGGGGTTGGTAGCATTTTGATCCTCGGTGTGCTCGTTTCTTCAGGACTCACACGCTGGATCTACAACTTGATTGAAATTCCCCTCAAGCACCTGCCGGTCGTCAAGGAGCTTTACGTGGCGCTCAAACAGCTCACCGAATTTCTGAAACCCGATAATGCGCGACATGGCGACCAGGTCGTGAGCGTCCGGCATCCGGATTTCGCCGTAAGCATGGTGGGCCTTTTGATGCGTCGCGACGTCGACGACCTCGATGACGGGATCGCATCGGGTGATTACGTCGCCGTCTACCTGCCTTTGAGCTATCAGATCGGCGGATACACCCTCTTCATGCCGCGCGACTGGGTTACGCCTGTCGACATGTCGGTGGAAAAGGCGATGCGCGCCAGCTTGATCGGCTGGATGCGGGGTGGGGACGAGGCTTAGCTTCGCGTGCGTCGAGCCGCCCGGACTCTTTCGCCCGCAAGCGGGTTCCTATAAGTGAAACGGAACCACCGTAGGAGCCAGCTTGCGGGCGAATAAAAAAACGCTTCTCAATCGATACGCGAAAGCCGAAATTGCCTTGTGCCGTAAAGCGGGCCATGATTCGCAGCAGGAGGCGCCGGTCGCCTTAGCCGCGGTGGCGAACGAATTCTTGATCCACCCGCGTTGATCGATAAGTTATTCGGCGTCGCAAAGCAGCAACGGGGGAGATGAGATGATTGTAGAGCAGGTTTGGACGAGTAACGCTTATCGAAATTTCAATTACCTGCTGGTGTGCCGGGAGACCGGGGAGGCGATGGCCATTGATCCGCTCGATCATGAGAAATGCCTCAAGGCCGCGAAAACGAACGGGTGGCAGATCACCCAGGTGTTGAATACGCACGAGCATTTCGATCACACCGGCGGCAATGAGGCCGTCATCGCCGCTACTGGAGCGAAGCTGCTGGCGCACGCGAATGCCAAGGGCGCGATTCCAGGCATGGACCGCGGCCTGGGTGCCGGCGATTTGATCAAGATTGGCAACACCATCGAACTCGAAGCACTGGATACGCCGGGGCATACGATGAGCCACGTGTGTCTTCTTTCGCACACTGATACGCCGGCGCTTTTCTGCGGGGATACCTTGTTCAATGCCGGCGCGGGGAATTGTCACCACGGCGGGCATCCAGCCGAGCTTTACGATACCTTCGTCGATCAACTGGCGACGCTGCCGGACGACACCCTGATCTATCCCGGCCACGACTACATCGGAAACAACCTTGAGTTCACGCTTGATCGCGAACCCGACAACGACAAGGCGAAATCCCTGCTCGCGGAGGTGGAAAACCAGGATCCCAACGCGCCCTTGGTCTCCACCCTGGCGCTCGAAAAGGAAATCAACACTTTTTTCCGCCTGCGCAGTCCGACGGTGATCGAAAAGTTGCGCGAAGCGTTTAGCGATCTGCCCGAGGGTCCGGATTCGAAAACCGTGTTCCTGAAATTGCGCGAATTGCGCAACAACTGGTGAGCATCTTGACAGGGAACAGGGGACATCACCCGGCGCAGAGCGACGGCCATCATGACGCTGATGCGGGCGATGACGATCATGGCGAAGCCACGAAACCCGAGTCACCGGCGCTTGACCATGCCACCCATTACCGTTGATTTTCCTTTTATCGTCTTAATTGCATTGCCTCCTACTGGAGGCGATTGAAGCGGTTCGCCGGTAACCATGCTGACTGCATTGGCCGAACACCAGACCGCAATCCGGCTCAGCGCATTCGGAGGCGTGTTTGCGGCCATGGCTTTGTGGGAACTGATCGCGCCGCGCCGAGCGCTCAATCTGTCACGCTGGCAACGGTGGCCCAACAACATCGGCATCGTCGTATTGAATTCGGTGCTCGTCAAGTTTCTGATCCCGACGGCCGCGGTCGGGATTGCCTTGACGGCCGAGTCCGAAGCCTGGGGGTTATTCAATCAGTTGCAGCTGCCCGCCTGGATTGAAATCGTCGCCGCAATCTTGCTGCTCGATTTCATCATCTACCTACAGCACGTCACGTTTCATGCCGTGCCCGTTTTGTGGCACCTGCACCGCATGCATCACGCGGATCTGGATTTCGACGTAACCACCGGTTCGCGCTTCCATCCACTGGAAATTCTCCTGTCCATGCTGATCAAGATGGTGGCGGTGTTGATGCTGGGGCCGGCGGTCGCTGCGGTCGTGCTATTCGAAGTGCTGTTGAATGCGTCATCGCTGTTCAATCACGGTAACGTCCGCATGCCACACGCGCTTGACCGGATGCTCCGCTCAATCATCGTGACCCCGGACATGCATCGCGTGCATCACTCGATCGAGCCGCGCGAGACCAACAGTAATTTCGGTTTCAATCTGTCCGTGTGGGACCGCTTAGCGGGCACCTACCGGGCGCAACCGGCCCTAGGCCACGACGCAATGACCATCGGAATCGAGCAATTCAGAGAGCCCGGCGCGTCGCGAATCGACCGTCTCGTTATCCAGCCTTTCCTGGGTGCGGACGAGCGCTACTCGATCAATCGGCGCGATTAGCCACGCCTCAAGGCCCCACCCAATCAAACGGGATGTGCTTGCTGGATTTACCCGCCCAGTCCCATTGGTAATCGAATGCGTTGACGGTATTCGCCGTGGCTTTGCCCCAGGTGGCGTGCCCGTCCCCGGGCCCGACTTCCGAACCAGGCATATTGAACAGTTGCACGCGCTTGCCGGCTGGGGTGGTCGGTCCGCCGAGCGCTTGGGTAAGCTACGTGAAAGCTGCTGTGCAGAACGGGGGCTTGACAGCTATGACAGTGAAGTCGAGCACGCTTATACTTCCGACGCGATGAGCGCTTTGAACGAAAGGATCGAAAAGAACGCTAATAAATCAAGGGACTATTATGTCGATGCAAAGCTCTCAGCCCGCAAGGGTCAATGAGCTTATATCTTAAATAGCACCAGCCGCACGGAACAATCGTGTGCAAAAATATAAAAACTCTATTCAATTTCGAGCCGCCTACGACGGACAGTGAAATTCGGGATGCATCGATCCAGCTCGTGCGAAAGCTCAGTGGATCCACAAGACCATCGAAGGCGAATGAAGCCGCTTTCGAACGTGCTGCTGATGATATCGCCACGGTGGTGCGGCAGCTTCTCGATTCACTGGTCACTTCGGCACCACGAAGAAATCGCGAAGCCGAAGCGGCTAAAAATCGGACGAAGGTGGCGTAGCGGTTCGCTACGAGATAAGTTTCAAATCAACTTGTTGGAGGCTTTTGAACACATTGACGCGAGTTTTCGGGCTCATGTCCACGGCCTCTGGGCATACTTTGCTACGTGGGGTATTTACTACCTCATTCGGCCAGAGGTGGCCTATCCGAAAGACATACTTGGCTTCCATCCTTCATTCCGTCTGTTTGTGATTGCTGCGATTCTCTTGGTTATTGGCGTGCATTTCATTCGGAGTGAAGCACTGCGTCCCGACCTCCCGGGAGATAAGAAACCTGATCCTTCCAATTCCCAGAGGACACATAGTTGGTGGAATGGCGATCCCTTAAATGATCAATCGGGTCGTGAACGCGACGGCTAAGGGACAGAGTTCGATCGATGCGAAACAATACAAAAATATGCTTCGGCCTAAACCGTTCAACAGCAGCGGCATGAAATGAAAATATGGGTAGACGCAGATGCATGCCCTGTCGCGATCAAAGATATTTTGTTTAGAGCGGCAGAGCGTACCAGAGTGCAGATGACGCTTGTAGCTAATCAAGCGCTGCGCATACCGCCGTCGCGCTTCATTGATTTACTGCAGGTAAGCTCTGGTCTTGATGTCGCTGACGATGAGATAGTTAAAAGACTTAGCGTTGGTGACCTTGTAATCACGAGTGACATTCCTTTGGCGGCGGAGGTGATTGAAAAGGGAGGACATGCTCTCAATCCCCGCGGCGAATTATATTCGGCTGATAATATAAAGGATCGCCTGAATATGAGAGATTTTATGGATACCTTGCGCTCCAGTGGAATCTATTCAGGTGGTCCGTCGGCGCTAAGCCAAAGTGCGCGGAATTCTTTCGCGAATCACCTGGACAAATTGTTAACTAAGTATGGAAAGAGTGCTGACGAGGCAAATCCAGCCAGATGAACCCATTCCGTGACGAGACTGCCGATTGCGACGCTCTATAATTCCCCTCGAGCGCTGTCCACGCCCAAGAGATAACTTGACGATGAGCTCTTTATTCCGCCTCCGCCTTAATGGCAGAAGACGCCCGCACCGGGGAGTCGAGACATGCTGAAATGGAAGATCGGCGACGTCACCGTCACGCGGGTGGTCGAACTGGAGGCACCGACATCGGCGCGTTTCCTTTTCGATGGTGTTTCCCAGGACGATCTGCTCGGGATCGAATGGCTCAAGCCGCATTTCGTGACGGACAAGGGCTATATGCTGCTCAGCATTCACGCCCTGCTGGTTGAATCGGAGGGCCTGCGCATCGTCGTTGATACCTGCCTCGGCAACGACAAGGAAAGAAAGGTTGACGGCTGGGGCATGCGAGACGGCCCGTTTCTAGCCGATATCGACGCCGCCGGTTTCCAGCGTGAAGCGGTCGACGCGGTCATGTGCACCCATCTCCACGTCGACCACGTCGGTTGGAATACCATGCGGGTCAACGGTTGCTGGGTGCCGACCTTCTCGAATGCCGAGTACCTGTTCGCAAAGCAGGAATGGGATTACTGGAACGAGCACGAGCAGGAAGAATTCGGCCCGGTCATCGAGGATTCGGTGCGCCCGATCGTCGATGCTGGTCTCGCCAGGCTGGTCGACATGGACCATCGCCTGACCAGCGAAGTCTGGTTCGAGCCGACCCCTGGTCACACGCCGGGCCACGTCAGCGTAAGGATCAGTTCGCGGGGCGAAGACGCCGTGATCACGGGTGATATGACGCACCACCCCGCCCAATTGGCTCATCCCGAATGGGCGGCGAAAGTCGATTTCGACCAGGCACAATCAACGGCGACCCGCCAACAATTCTATGCGCGCTATGCTGACCAGCCCGTGCTGGTCATCGGGACGCACTTCGCGACGCCGACGGCGGGTAGAATCGTCCGCGACGGCGCGGCATACAGGTTGGACACCTCCTGAGGATCCAGTCACGTCCTAGAGCGGGCAAAACCGATGACAAACGTATGCGAATAGGAATCTGCATCCGGGGATACACCCGGATCTTCGATCTCCTGAGCGAAGCGCTGCCGCACGATGAGGTTTTCGAGTGCGATCGCACTGAAGTCGTCGAGGTTTCTAAAGATACCGACGTCTTCATCCCCACGGTTGCGCCGATCCCGGCGGAGGCTTTTCTTGCACCTCGTCTCACGCTAGTCCAGCAGTACGGCGTCGGGCTTGACAGCGTGGACATCCCCGCCGCGACCCGTGCCGGGGTCCTCGTTGCAAACATTCCGAGCGTAGGCACCGGCAACGCGGAATCCGTCGCCGAGTTCGCCATCGCGCACATGCTGATGCTGTCGCGCCATATCCCGACCGCGTTCGAGCAGTTTCGGGAAAAGCGCGTGGGATCGCCGCTCGGAGGTTGTCTTTGGCAAAGCACGGTCGTCATCCTCGGTTACGGCGGTATCGGTGAGGAGATCGCACGCCGACTCGCCGGCTTTGGCACCCGCATCATCGCAGTTTCGCGCCACGGTCCAAACGGGCCGCGACCGCGCGACCCTTCGGTCCATCTCGATCGTCACGTCGGCGTCGAAGAAATGGACGATGCCCTTGGCGAAGCCGACTACGTCGTCGTAGCCGCGCCCGCGACACCCGAAAACATAGGCCTCGTCGATGTCTCGGTCTTCGCGTACATGAAGCCCGGCACCTACATCGTGAACATTGCCCGCGGACCCGTGATCGACTACGACGCGCTACTCGCGGCGCTTCGTGACGGACGGGTTGCGGGAGCCGGTCTCGACGTCTTCTGGAACGAACCCTTCGACCCCGACGATCCCCTGTTTAAGGAAAACGTAATTGCAACGCCCCACATAGCCGGCGTGACGGAGCGCAGTCTGGTGGGAATAGGAAAAGCCGTCGCCGCGAACATCGAGTGCGTGCGCAAGGGCGAGGTCCCCGTGTGTTGCGTGAATCCCGAAGCCGGGAGGGGGCGGCTTCGTCCTTAGACGCGGGCCCCTGGCAGCCTGTCGGACCTACGAAGAAAGCCCGGTAGAACGCGGCCGCTCTAAGCGCGATTCATATCGAGGTATTGCGGCGTGATCTTGAGCCCGACGGCCTGCGCCACCCGGTTGGCGCCAGCGTAAAAAGCAGCCGTCGAGACGATGGTCCAGATGGCCTCGTCATCGAAGCCCACGTCGTGCAAGGCTTGCCGGTCGTCGTGATCGATATGCTCCGCGTCCTTTAACACCTTGACCACGAAGTCGAGCATCGCCAGATGCCGCGGGGAAAGGTCGGCCAGTTTGTAATTGCGTGAAAGGTATTCCGCGAACATCGGATCACCGCTTTCGCCTCGCATCAGCGCGCCGTGATGGGCGCAGCAGTAACTGCATCCGTTCGTTGTCGCGCTCACCAGAGCGATCATTTCATGATCGAGTTGGCTCAGGGGCCGGAGTCGGTCCGAAGGAGTTCGAGATACGATGTGACGAAGGCCCGCATGCGCTGATTGTCGGTTGCGAAGAGCTTCAGGAAATTTGGCATGAATCCGTATTTCTTGACGATACCGTCCACCAGTGTCTGCATCTCTTCATCGAGATTGCCGCGATCGCGAAGATCGAGATCGAATACCCGTTCGGTATCCATTACTTCCTGTGCTTGTGCCATGCGTTTTCTCCCAATGCTTGCCATCTCCGAGACCACCGGCGTATCTGTTTAGTCTCTCCCAAATTTCTCACCACCGTCCTGCTGCGGCCGATGATGTGCTCGCTGTGACAGGGCGTACTCGCTCCAGCCGGCTTGAGGTAGCGCTGTCTACGCCGGCGCAGTCTTCCGCTCCGTGCGCCCTGTCACAGCGGCAACTCAACGTCCTCGCGACGGATCATGGTGAGAAATGTGGGCTTGGCACTGAGCGCTGAGCCTTCATGCTTCAAGTCAGGCGGACGACCGCCTGTCCGGGCGTTGTTACGTTCCCTTGTTCGTCCTTGATGAACAAGTCGAGCGTGACCAAGCCCGTTTCCCGGTCTAATGCCGTGACTTTACCGCCCGAAGTCAGCGTGTCACCGAGATACGACGCTTTGCGGTTGGAATACTCGAACTCGATGAATTCACCGTCGTCTCCAAGCCACTCGAAAACGGTCTGGGTCAACCAGTCGCCCTGCAAGGGGCCGTCGATTACGATCCCCGGATGATGTTCCACCTCCGTGACGTAGCGTTCATCGTAATGAATGCGGTGCGGATTCCAGATGGCTGCGTTATATAAAAACAATGAGACATTGGTCGCGGTGAATGTGCGCTCGGGGAGCGCGTGGTCGATTTCGATGTCAGTCAATTCAGGCATGACGGTTCACCGGTTAATTCGGCCCTGCGTCTCCTGCATCACGAGTTCACCCTCTTCGGTCTTGATGGTGATCTCGTAGGTGATGAAGATGAGCGGCCCGCTCGAGCCCTGCTTTTCGTAAATATCGGTGATCTCGCGCTGGATCAACAGCACGTCGCCCGGCCTGATCGGGCGGTGGTAGCGCTGTTTGATGCCGCCTGCCATGACGCGCTTAAGCGGCAGATCGGGTAGCAGGGTATCGCGCCTCAAGCCGTCGGAACCGAGTTCATCGAGCGCGCAGACGGGCATCGAGGCGCCAAACAGGAACATCGGCGGCGCTTCGTCGCCGTTGCGATATTTCTCGAGTCGCTGTTCGGTCGCGACCGCGTATTTGACGATGTCACGGCGCGCGATCTCGATGCGCTGTGGCGGCGCGGAGCGACCGATCCAGGCGCGTATTTCGGGCGTAATCAGTTCATTCATAAGCGGTATTACGCATCGCCATCATACCGATCCGGTGATCGCCCGGAACCGGGGCAGGGTGATTTCGCTGGTGGCGTCCTCGAAGAAGACTTCGACCGCGAGATCGATGGATACCTTGGCCTCGTCTGTTCCGACCAGCGGCGCCTGTACCCGCACGCCTTCCTCCATGTCAGCAATCACCGTCACGTAGGGTATTTCGCTTTTGAATCCCGGATGAAATCCATGGTGATTGACCGTCCAGCTATAGACCTTGCCGCGTCCGGACGACTCGACCCAATCGTACACCATCGAAAAACAATGATCGCAGACCGGGCGTGGGTAATGACGGACCTTTCTGCATTGCCGGCAGCATTGAAACAATAGCTTGTGCTTCTTCAAGCCATCCCAATAGGCTTGGCTTTCGGTCGTCGGCGCGGGCAGCGGTTTGTCGTAATTGGACAATGTTTTCAACGCCGCATGATGGCAATGGATCCGTCGCCGAGATCGCCATATCCCGTTACGAGACCCACTTCGGCACCGTCGACCTGCCGGCGGCCCGCGTCACCGCGCAACTGGCACACCAGTTCGACGATGTGGTTCATGCCGGCGATGTGCGCCTGGGAGAGGAGTCCGCCGTGGGTATTGACCGGCAGCTCACCCGCGAGACCGATGCGCCCGTTTTCGACGAACGGACCGCCTTCGCCCTTTTCGCAGAAGCCCATGTCTTCGAGCTGGCAGATCACGGTATAGGTGAAGCAGTCGTAAATCTGCGCCACGTCGATGTCGGAATGACTCACCCCAGCCATTGCAAACGCCTTGGGTGCGGCTTTGGCGAGTCCGAGACGCGTCATGTCGGAGCGCTGCGTGATTGCGCTCGGCGATTCCGGGTGCCCCTCGGCGACGCCTGCGATGACTATTGGAAGGTGCCGTAGATCCTTCGCGCGATCGGATGCGCTCACGACGACCGCGGTGGCCCCCGCGCTTTCCAGGCAACAGTCGAACAGCCGGAACGGATCGGCGATCATGCGGGAACCGCGGTGATCGTCCAAGCTCATCGGTTTTTGCATTATCGCGTTATCGTGAAGCTGTGCGTGCTTGCGCATCGTCACGGCCACGTGACCGAACTGTTCACTGGTAGTGCCGTAGACTTCCATGTGGCGGCGAGCCATCGGTGCGTAGAACTGCGCGGGCGCGTTCGTTCCGAGTGGCATTTCGAATTCGCTGACGACCCTGAACTGCGGCATCTGGCTGATGCGTGCGGCCGCGCGTGAGGTCGACGCGCTTGCGCGACCCAGCGCAATGAGGACGTGCCGTGCAACACCTGTCGCGACGGCCATCGCGGCCGTCTGCAAAGCCGCCACGGCACTCGCGCCGCCCATCGGGATCACGGCTGAATAACGCAAGTCGTCGATGCCGAAATTGGTGATGAAATCTTCTGCCACGATGCCACCCAACCCGTAGGGGATGACACCGTCGATATCCTTAGGGTCGAGCCCCGCGTCTTCAATGGCGGACAGCGAGGCTTCGAAAGTAAGAGCCTGTTGGCTTTTGTCCGACTCTTTCGCGTAGCGGGTCTCGCCGATACCGGTGAGGGCTGCTCTGTTGCTGAGTTCCATGGTGGTCAGGCCAATTCGGCGCGCAGCATAAACGCACGCAGGGTAGAAATGTAGGCGGCCTGCGTTTCGGCATGCGGCATGTGCGAGGCCCCGGCGAACACCTCCACTTCGGCGCCCGGCGTCCTATTACGGAAAGCGTGCGTACTGGCGGGCGTGGCCTCGTCGTATTCGCCGCAGGTGTACAGTGTCGGCGTGCGGATCTCTGGCAGACGCGGTTCGATGTCGTAATCCTTGAGGGTCCCGGTGAGTTGGCTCTCGCTCGGACCCCACATATGGCCATAAAGCCGGGCGTTGAACAATTCGAACGTCCGCAAGACAAAGTGTGGCCACGGATCGAGGCGGCAGACGTGGCGACGGAGCCATTCCATGTCCGCGGCGTGGTATTCCTCGGATTCCGTTGTTCCCGCGCTTTCGTGGTGCTCCAGGGTCGCGCGAATGTCGGGCGGCAGGGCGGCGCGCATGCGCCTGGTGTCAGCCATCCATCGCCTCGCGCTCAAAAAAGGGCTGGCTAAAATGGCCCCGACGAGTCCCTCCGGCCAGCGGACGGCGTATTCGGCAACCCAAGTTGCGCCGCAGGAGCTGCCGAGCAGGAAGAGGCGGTCGAGGCCCAAAGCGCTGCGTAGCGCATCGATTTCAGAGACGTATCGCTTCACCGTCCAGTTCCGTTTGTCGTGGGTGCGCAGGCCTCGCCCGCAATCGAGCTGGTCGTAGAAGATGACAGGACGTTCGTCCGCCAGTTTGACGAGTGGCAGCAGGTAGTGATGGCTGGCCCCCGGGCCGCCGTGCACGATGACCAGCGGGATTCTTCCGCGAGAGAAGTGCCGTCTACCATCGATACGGTACCAGATCCGGCCGCCGTCGACGCCGATGTAACCCGCGTCATCCGGATCCGGAATGACGGCCTCGGCCTTGTTCGCGCAGAAGGAGAGGGCGGGATTGACTGCCAAGGCGGCCGCGATCGCCGAGCCGAGAAAGCACCGTCGATCGAAGCTCGCGCCCTGTGATCGGACATTGTTGGTCATCGTTGATATGAAGCGGGAAGACCCAGCTATCTTATGATCTCCGTTTCGAAAAATGGACGATCAGAAAATGGGATTAAAGAGGAATGTCCCCTATTTCGTCACTATCATTTCTCGTTCTTGAACATCTCCATACTGGAGGAATACCGGATTTCGGCGGCATCGACCAGTATAATCGATGCCCAGCAGCGACAATCGCAGAGGGCAGACGCGATGCGAAAATATCTCCATATCGACTTGCGTGATCAATCCGTGCGAGAGGAAGAATTTTCCGGCGAGCAGGTTGCCCGGGCAGGCCGTTATTTCATTGCCAAGTCCCTGGTGGAGATGGATATTGGCCCGGTCGATCCGCTGGGGCCGGAGAATCCGCTGATCTTTTCTGCCGGTCCCTTCGCCGGCAGCAGCTGGTCCAATGCCAACCGTACCAGCGTCGGCTGCAAGAGCCCGCTGACGGGCGGTATCAAGGAGTCCAATGGCGGCGGGTCGTTCGGCCTCGCCAGGGGCCAGCTTCACATCGCTGGATTTACGCTCTACGGCGCGGCCGCGGAGTGGGTGGTGATTCACCTCCGCAAGGACGGCAACTTCAGCTTTGATACGGCGGCGCCCTATATGGGCAAGGGCAACTTCGAGTGCGCCGAAATGCTGCACGAAAAGTACGGGAAAAAGGTCTCCCTCGCGATCTGTGGTCCGATCGGCGAGTATCAGGGACTGCTGGCCGGAATCGCGATGAGCGATACCGATCGCCGGCCGGCGCGTCTCTGTGCCCGCGGCGGTGTAGGCGCCGTAATGGGCAGCAAGAAGGTCAAGGCCATCGTCTGCGACCTGCACAAGATGCCGTCGTTTCACGACCGCAAGAAGGTGATGAAGGGCGTCAAGGAATACGGGACGATGCTCAAAGAGGATGCGGCCGTCGACGTGCTCAAGAACTATGGCACCGCCATGATGGCGGACTATACGAATTACGTCGGCGGGTTGCCGGTCAATAATTTCAGCGGCGGCCGCCAGGTCGACACCGACACAGGCCCCCTCAAGATGGGCGGTGACTTCATTCGCGAACGCAACCTCGAGCGCGGCGGTGAAACCTCGCATGCCTGCATGCCCGGCTGCATGATCGAGTGCAGCAATGTCTATGCCGATGCGGATGGCAATGAGATCGTCTCGCCGGTTGAGTACGAGACGCTAGGGCTCATGGGCACCAATTGCGGGATTAGCGATCCGGACGATTTGGCGCGGCTGAATTACCTGGCGAACGACCTAGGCATCGACACGATCGAAACGGGAGCGATGATGGGCGTTCTGCTCGACGCCAAGCTGGCCGAGTTCGGCGACGTCGAATTTCTCGCCTCAGTCATGGAAGAGATTCACTCGGGCACGGAGCAGGGCAGGCTGTGGTCGCAAGGCACGGCGCGCGTCGGTGCACACTATAAGGTGCGCCGCACGCCCGTGATTAAGAAACAGGGGATCAGCGCATATGATCCGCGGGTGATCGAGGTGACCGGGATCTCCATGATGGTCACGGCACAAGGCGCCGATCACACGACTGGTAACGCGCCCAAGTACGAATGCAGCGGCAAGGGCGTCGATGAACTGGTCGATATCAGCATGGAAATGCAGGTGCTGTGCGCGACGGCCGATTCGCTCGGACTTTGCATATTTGGGCGCTCGGTCACCAATACGCACGTCGACATGATGGTGAATTCGATCAACGACGCCTGCGCCACGGATTTCAAGCCCGAATTCTTCGAGGCACTCGGGCGCGATACCTTGCGCTATGAAGCGGAATTCAACGAGGCTGCCGGGTTCACTGAAGATGACGACGAACTGCCGGACTTTTTCTACGAAGACGCGCTCGAGCCCAGTAACAAGGTCGCGCGTTTTCACGCCGCGGAGGTGAACGAATCAGTCAGGCGCTGGTGGCAGCAACATGCCGTCTGAGGAGTGTCTGATAAACACCGCTAAGATTTACGGCGGAAACAGGTCGACGGCGTCGTAGCCGTAGATCCAGCCCGGATCCGCGAAGCCACCACCGCGAAACTCCTCACCGTCCGCGTCGCGCCCGACCGCGTGATTGAGCCGCCCCTGTTCCCACGCGGCGGCCTGCATCTTGGCCGTGCGTGCGAGGCGCGCCTGCTCGTAGTTCCTCAAGGCGGATCCAGAATCTGCATCACGGTCAATGCAGGCCGCGAGGATCCATGCGTCCTCGACCGCCATCACCGCACCTTGTGCCAAATAGGGCACCATGGGATGCGCGGCGTCGCCAAGCAGTGTTACCCGGCCGGTCGACCAGCTGGCCAGCGGATCGCGAACGAGCAAGGCCCACTTGTAGCATTCACCCTGAAGCGTCAGCTCTACCAATGCGCGGACGATCTCATTCCAGCCTTCGAAATTTCGCGCCAGCATGTCCGTGTCCGCCTTGGTCGTCCACGACTCGTTCTGCCAGCTGTCTTCCTCGATCAGTGCGACATAGTTGATCAACTCGCCGCGCCGCACGGGATAGGCGACGAAGTGCTTGCCGGGTCCGACCCAGACGTTGAGCTTGGGTTCCACGAAATCGGCCGGCAGCGTTTCCGTCGCGACCATGCCGCGATAGGCAACGTGCCCGGTAAAGCGCGCGTCGATTTCTCCATGGATCGAGGCTCTGACGCGAGAGTGCACGCCGTCGGCCGCGATCAGTATTTCGGTTCGCTTGGCCGTGCCGTTTTCGAATTCAACGGTAACGTCATCGTCGCCCTCCACGATATCGACGGCTTGATAGTCGACGGCAATGCAACCCGTATCATTTGCTAGCACCGCCCGGGATAACGCGGCGTGTAGATCAGCGCGATGGAAACTGTAAAACGGCGCGCCGAAGCGGCGTTCGAATTCGTCGTCTAGCGGTCCTTCGAAGTTGGCGATCCCGGTTCTGAAATGCTTTGTTGAAATTGCCCGCGGGCGGGCCGCCACCGATGCCAACGCGTGTTCGAGCCCGAGTGCGTTGAGGACTTTCATCCCGTTCGGGCTTAGGTGCAGGCCGGCGCCGATTTCACCTAATGCGCGTGCTTGTTCGAAAACCCGAACTTCGAATCCGCGGCTCTGCAAGGCCAGTGCCGCGCTAAGCCCGCCGATGCCGGCGCCGATGATCGTGATGGAAGTGGATTTTTTCACGGGACGAATTGGATCTTGAGAAGCTTGGTAGAAATTAGTCTGCGGCCTTTTCGAGTTCGATCGGGTCGACGTGCTCGACCTGGTTGATCTTCATGATCAGGTAGGCCGTTTTCATCGAACTGCGGGCCGCGGCGCGGTAGAGCCAGTTCAGGGCATCGCCGAGGTTCTTGTCGACACCACGACCGAGGTAGCGAATTTTTCCGTATAAATATTGAGCTTTAGAATCGTTCTGACGCGCGAGGTCCAACAGTCTTGTGCTCAGCGGTGTGGCCATGTGAATATCTAGGCTCGATAGCATTAGTCGAAGCATCATAGTTCGAATTAAAATTCCTCGCCCCGCAATCCTCCGAATTCCCCCGGACTATGCCCAATATCATAAATATTTACGATTCGGCGGCGACGTGCGCGAGCCGTCGATGAGGAGCAGACCATGAACGTCACCGAACACACCGTGAAAGGTAAAACACACACGAGCTTTTACCTCGCGGCAGGGCCCGAGACCGGACCGGTGGTGATCTTCGTGCACGGCTGGCCTGAGCTCTCTATCAGCTGGCGCCACCAGCTGCCCGTGCTGGGCGGCCTTGGGTTCAGGGCAATAGCACCTGACATGCGCGGCTACGGTCGCTCCAGCGTGTATGCCGAACATAGCGATTACACCCTTGAGAGAATCGTGGCGGACATGCTCGAACTCCTCGATGCGCTCGGTCAGGAACGCGCGATCTGGGTAGGGCACGACTGGGGTTGTGGCGTGGTCTGGAGCATTGCCAGCCACGATCCAGGCCGTTGTCACGGCGTTGCCAATCTGTGTGTCCCTTACCGGACCTTGGAGATCGGTGCCGACACACTGATCGAGCTCGTAGACCGCAAGGTCTACCCTGTCGGCGACTACCCGGCCGGGCAATGGGACTATCAACGTTTCTACGAAGAAAACTTCGCACGCGCGGTGCAGGTGTTCGATGCGAACCCCCGCAATGCGATCAAGGCGTTGTTTCAGAAATGGGGGCCGGAAGGCACCGGTAGACCGGCGCTTACGGCAACCACGCGGCGTGACAAGGGTTGGTTCGGCGGCGCCGACGAAGCACCGGATGTACCGCGAGATGACGATGTCGTCTCTGAGGCGGAACTGTGCATTTACGCGGCGGCGCTCGAACGCAACGGATTTTTCGGTGCTTGTTCGATCTACATGAATCACGAAGCGAACGCCGAATACGCGACGCGCGCCGAAAACGACGGCTATCTCGACATGCCGGTGCTGTTTCTGACGGGCGAATATGATCACGTCTGCGAGTGTATGAGTTCGAGATTGCCGGAACCCATGCGAGAATACTGCCGCAACCTGACGGAACGAACGATACGGTCGGGACATTGGATGGCACAGGAGAAGCCGCTGGACGTTAACAACGCGATCGTGCGCTGGCTCGCGGAGGCTGATCCCGGCGTGTGGCCCGAGCCGCCGCTATCGACCGCCGAGGTCTGAGCACTAAAATTCGAAAGGACATCATGCGACCCATAGATTATTTCGATCACGGTGTTCAGTTAGGCCCCGAACGTCTCTTTCTCGTCGGTGCCGGCAAGCAGATCAGCTTTGGCGAAGCGCAGGGTATGACCGAGGCGATCGCCAAGGGGCTCTATGCCGGCGGATTTGAGATCGGTGATTCCGTCGCCGTTTACTCCCCTAACGACCCGACTGCCGTCGTGTGCATATTCGCGGCCGCGCGGGCCGGCGGCGCATGGATCCCCATTAGCGTGCGCAACTCGGCCAGCACCAACGCCGAATACATGGCCTACGTAGGTACCCGGTGGCTGTTCTTTCATTCCGAAGTCGCCCGGGAAGCAGCCGAAGCCATGGCGAGCCTGACCGATCTCAAGGGTATGATCTGCATCGACTCCGATGACTGTGGCAGTCCGTCGCTCGACGTGTTCTGCAGGTCTGGTGCCGGCACTCAAATACCGGACTGGTCGGATCCTTTCAGCGCGTCGGATCACGTCTTTTCACGTTGGCCCACCGGCGGTACCACGGGGCCCTCAAAGGGCGTGGAGATGACCAACCATTCGATCGTCACTATGTTCGAACTCGGCCTGCGCCATTACGTGGGCGACCGGACCGACGACATCGTGCACCTCGCAGTCGCGCCGATCACGCACGCCGCCGGTCTCATGATTTTTGTGTTCGCGGCAGCAGGCGGAACGACGGTGGTGCATCCCGGCTTCGACGCGACGCAGGTCCTCGCGGCGATCGAAGAACACAAGGTAACCCATATTTTTCTACCACCGACCGCGTACTACGCGCTCCTCGATCACTCGGAGGTAAAAAATTACGACTATTCCAGCCTCCGCCAGATCCTAATCGCGGCCGCGCCGGTGTCGCCGGACAAGTTTCGCGAAGGGGTCGACATCTTCGGCCCCGTGATATGCCAGTGCTATGGGCAGGCCGAAGCGCCCATGCTGATCTCCATGCTGTCGCCGCGGGTCGTCGCGGCGGCTGCGCGCGGTGACCATCCCGAGCGCCTCAAAAGCTGCGGCAAAGCCACCTCGTGCACTCAAATCGCCATCCTCGACGATGACGGCAATGGCATGCCCCTCGGAGAGCGGGGCGAGATCTGCTGCCGGGGTCCGCTGGTCACGCCGGGCTATTTCGAAAAGCCCGAGGCGACGGCGGAAGCGCATAAGTTCGGATGGCATCACACCGGGGATATCGGTTATCTCGACGCCCAGGGATACCTCTACATAGTCGACCGCAAGAAGGACATGATCATCACAGGCGGGTTCAATGTTTTCGCGACCGAGGTCGAAGAGCCGATACTGGCCATGCCGGAAGTGTTGGAATGTGCGGTAGTCGGCGTGCCCGACGATAAATGGGGCGAGGCGATCACGGCCGTTGTCGTGCTCAAGCAAGGAGAATCACTGACTCCGGAGACTCTCATGGAACGATGTCGTCCGAAGCTCGGCGGCGTCAAGTCACCGAAGTCCGTCGAATTCTGGGACGCCATACCAAAGACCAGCGTCGGCAAGACAGACAAAAAAGCCATCCGCGCGAAATTCTGGGGCGATCGCGAGCGGGCGGTCAACTGACACCGGTGCGGATTTATATTCTGTTACGCTCCATCCATCCGGCGATAGCCTGGCCGATCGCCTGCGGATGGTCTTCCTGGATGTAGTGCGTGCCGGCGCCGACGTGCACGGCTTCCAGGGCGGGCAGGTTCTCGCTGCACCAATCGACCATCTGTTGCGGGATCAGGACTCCGGGATCCGCATACAGCAGGAGCTTGGGAACGTCTGATTGCTGCAGTTTCTCCATGTAGGCCATCTGCATGTCGTTGATGTTCTTGGGTTCACCGCCGATGCAGAGATTCTGCGGGAATTTGCACAGGATCTTTCTTGACTCGGGGTCGATCCAGGGCGCGCGATAGGCGTTGTGCTCGTCTTCCGTGAGCTGGCGATTAATGGCGCCCGGTAGTACGCCTTCGATGAAGAGATTCTTTTCGACCATCATGTTCTCTGCTGCTTCCTGCGATGATCGCAAGGTCTGGAAGAACTCGCGCAGATCATCGTCAAGCGCATCGTAACCCGGTACCGGTAACAGGATCGCCTCCATGAAGGCCAGGCCCTTGACGTTCTCGTGGTGTCGCATCGCGTAATGGAAACCGAAGAAAGAACCCCAATCGTGTATCACAAAGGTGATGTTCTCGAGGTTTCGAGACGAGATGAATTCCTCGATGTATTTGATGTGATCGGTCATCTCGTAGTCGATGTCGGGCTTGTCCGACATGCCGTAACCGATGAGGTCGAGCGCGATCAGCCGGCCGCGTCCTTCGAGTTCCGGCATGATGTTGCGCCACAGATAAGACCAGGTTGGCTGGCCATGCAGGAACAGGACGGGGTCGCCCGTACCCGATTCGACATAGTGCATCTTCGAACCGAAGACCTCGGCGTACTTCGATGGGTAGGTAAAATCGCCGGGTTTGGTCATTGCCAATTTTGATCCCCTTCGATCACGTGCGGTGGTGTGTGAGTTGGTTGGCGCGATGGGTTCAGGCGACGCGCACCGGTTGCCACGGTTCCTCGTTCATGTTGTTCATGACGTCGTAATCGTCGAACTTGCTGTAGGCGTAGGGCATGAACTCGTTGGCATCGACCCGCGTGAGTTCAGTGCAACGGGCAGTAGTGTCCGCCTTGGTATAGCTGGCGCCCAGCATTTCGACGATCTCGATTTCGCCGAGCGGGTCGAGCGGAGTGTTGGCAAGCTTGAGGGTCGCGGTGCCCGACTCGACCTTGGCATTCATGACTTTGAAGGTCGCCATGACCAGGATCGGATCCCACTCCAGGCCCTGGCCGTCGCATTTCGGCAGGAACTTGTAGTGAAAGTTCGTGAAGCCGCTCGGCGGATTCGCGACCGGTGTTTCCATCTTGGCCTCAGTCTCAATGATGGTCTGGCCGTAGCGTGTGACTGAACCGACCAGCTTGTCGCCATCGCGATCGAGCTTGGTGATGGCATATTTCTTGGGTTCGCCGAAGGTGTCCCGCCCGAAGATGATCGCGGCGTCGCTCGACATCTGCATCGCCAGGCAGTAATCGCCCACGTGTTCACCGTGGCGTGCCTGCACGTAGAAACAGGCGCCCGAAAACGCGTGGCACACGTTACTGCGGCCCCAATGCCCCATTAGTAGGGTTGCGATTGGCTCGTCGGTGGGCTCGAGGCCCGGCGGGAGGACGTGAGCGATGATGTCCGGCCTCGTAAGATACTGAACTGCGAGGAGCTTCGCGCTCATGAATTCGGCCTCGGCGAGAGTTGATTGAATGCGTTCGATTTCTTCTGGTGTCTTGACGAATCCCATGAATAGCTCTCCGTTTCTAAGCTTCAACGCAGGTTTAACTATGCACCGGAATGACATCCGGTGCCACTGCGTGGGGAATTGCGGGCAGGCCAGTTATTTTTCGCGAGGATATTCTCGAAATAAACGATTATTTTCCAACTTCTGCAAAATCTATCGTCTCAATTTCATCTTTTGACTGCGCTAACCAAAGCTGCGCTTCGGGATGCCCTAAAATATTGTTCATATGGTCTTTGGAAAGCTCGGATACAGACACATCGTAAGTGGTAAATCGAAACACGACAGGCGTAAAAATACAATCCGCAATTGAAACTTCACCAAATAGCCAAGGGCCACAGTTAGAGTATTTTTCTCTAAATCCGGACCACAAATCATCGATTCGAGATATTTCCTTTTCTAGTTCAGTGCTTATTGTCACCTTACGGGGCCGTGCCCTGCAGTTCATGGGCATATTTTTATGCGGTCGCTTCACCAGCGCTCCGATAATCCCGTTAAGAACGGTCCCCGACCATTCGCACTGCAGCACGTAGATGTTGGTATTTCCATGCGCCATCGATTTTGACGTAATCATCGTCGTACCGAGCCGTCATCCAGAT
>JAYYZW010000105.1:0-6336 GCA_036339995.1 Pseudomonadota bacterium | reverse complement strand
ACCAGTCACGTTGCTCATCCTTATTCGAAACGGGTAACGCCGTTTGCGGTCCCGATGAGCAGGATATCGGCCGGTCTGCGAGCGAACAACCCATTGGCCACGATGCCCGGGATCTGATTCAGGTCTTCTTCAAGGCGCACGGGTTCGGTGATGCGCAGGTTATAAACATCGAGAATGTAATTGCCGTTGTCGAAATACCGTGCACGATAACCGGCGCTTGAAATCCACACGCTTTTCGCCCGCATGCATTTACCCGGCAGTATCGACTGCCGTAGAGGAATCTCAAGACCATTTCTAGTGTGCCGTCCCGCGAAAAAGTTGCGTAAGTCGCGCCGGATTTTTCGTTCCTGGCCAGGCGCGAGGACGCCGCGTAGCGGGCTCTACGCAAGGGCGAGCGCAGCTGGGGACGTAAAAGACCAGCGAATTATGAAAGTTTTTCGCGGGGCGGTGCACTAGTACGAACGTGGCAAGTCGAGTTCGTGCTCCCCGATGAAAGCAAGGATCAGATTGGTCGATATGGGTGCGATCCGGTAAAGGCGCGTTTCGCGGAACTTCCTCTCGATATCGTATTCCTCGGCGACGGCAAAACCACCGAAGGTTTGCATACAAGTGTCTGCCGCCGCCCACGATGCTTCCGATGCCAGCAGTTTGGCGAGATTTGCGTACATGCCAGCGTCGTCGCCCGAATCGTAAATCCGACACGACTTTTCGAGGACCGCTTCGGCCGCCTCGGTCTGCGCAAAAGCGCGTGCGATCGGGAACTGGATCCCCTGGTTCTGCCCGATCGGGCGGCCGAATACGATGCGTTCGCGCGCGTAATCGGACGCCTTTTTGATGAACCAGCGGGCGTCGCCAATGCATTCGGCTGCGACCAGGATCCGTTCCGCATTCATGCCCGAAAGAATATAGCGAAATCCCTTGCCTTCCTCGCCGATCAGGCTGGACGCCGGGATTGGGACCTTGTCGAAAAAGATCTCGGTGGTCGAATGATTGATCATCGTGCGGATCGGCTTGATGGTCATGCCATTTTCTTTCGCCTCGTGCATGTCGATCAGGAACACCGACAAGCCATCCAAACGTTTCTTGACCTCATTCTTCGGCGTCGTGCGCGCCAGTAAGATCATGAGATCCGAATATTCGGCGCGCGAAGTCCAGACTTTCTGGCCATTCACGATATAGCGATCGCCGTCGCGCACTGCCATGGTCGAGATGCTGCTGGTGTCCGTTCCCGCGGTCGGCTCGGTGACGCCGAACGCCTGCAAACGCAGCTCGCCCAAGGCGATGCCGGGCAGGTACTGCGCTTTCTGCTCCTTGCTGCCGTGGCGCAGCACGGTGCCCATCGTGTACATCTGGGCGTGGCAGGCGCCGGCGTTTGCACCGAATTCGTGGATGGCCTTCAAGATCTCTGCGCCAACGGAGATCGGCAGACCGCTGCCGCCGTATTCCTCGGGGATCAGCGAAGCCAGCAAGCCGAGTTCGGTCAGCTTGTCGACGAACTCCTTGGGGTAGGCGCGGTCACGGTCCTTTGCGCGCCAGTATTCGCCCGGGAATTCTTCGCAGACCTTCTTGATGGTAACGCGCAGTTGCGCTACCACTTCCTGGTGTTCGTCAGTCATGGGCGTCGCTCGTTTCAAGTAGTCACAGGCGTTGCGTCGACGAAGTTAGCAGCGTACTCCGCTGCGTCGCCGGCAAGCCGACTTCTACCGACAGCGCGATTTTTATCGCGCGGCGACGATCCGTAGGAGCCCCTTGTGGGCGAACGCCTCGCCGAATGGCGACGACGCACCTCAATCCAGCGTGCGAATCTTGTCGAGCACCGGCAGCAGGTAGCGATTGAAAACCTCGGGATTCTCACTCATGGGGAAATGGCCGATTTCTTCCATGATGATGCATTCGGAGTTCTTTGTATTCTTCGCCGCTTCTTCCGTCATTTCAGCCGTGCAGGCAAAGTCGTAAATACCGGTCATGTAGTAGATGGGCACCTTGCCTGATAGCTTCTCGCTGCGGCCGCGAAAATCGTGATCGACGCTGTAGAAATAGAGGTCGCCCTTGAATACCCCGGGACCGCCCTGGGCGTAATACCACCAGGTTTCCCAGCGGTATTTGTCCGGGCTTTGCGGCGCCATCAGGCCGAACACCGAGGTCGCACAGGTTTCGCCGCCGTGTATATGCGAGTGCCGCAGCCAGTCGATATGCCAGCCCGGAGAATATTCACAGGCCTCGATGGCAATCAGTGCTTTGAGTTCGCTCTCGTACTTCTCGGCCAGGTGCATGCAGATGTTGCCACCCATGGAGCTGCCCAAGACGACCGGTTTGTCGAGACCCAGTTCACGGCAGAAGGACATCAAGATGCCAGCATAGAATTTGGCCGTTAACTTGTACTCTTCGTCTTCCTTGTACCAGTCGTACGGCGGGATGGATTTTCCATGCCGGGGAAGGTCGAACGCGATGACGCGAAAATTCTTGTTGATGGCCGCGTCGCACAATTGGTGACGCCACTCGCGAGAATCGGTGCCTGCCGTATGGAGGCAAACCAGGGGTATGCCTTCGCCAGCTTCTTCAAAAAAGATGCGGTATTCGGTTCCTTCGTACGGGACCCAGATATAACGTCCTGTGATAGGTTCAATATTTGCCACTGTTCTCTCCCTCAAATCGGGCGCTCAGATTTCGCGCATCCGGTCGAGCGCCCACATCAAAGCGCGCATGTTCTGCCACAAGACCATCTGGTCCCCTTCGAGCGTTACTCGCCCGTGCAGCGGGTGCGCCATCGCCCACAAGTCGTTGTACATGGGGGGCGGGGTTTCCTGACAGAATTTCTCCCAGCTTTCGGCCGGACCCTTGATGGCGAGCTCGTAACAGGTTTCTGGCCCGAACTCATCGATGATTTTGGCCAGTTTGCCTTGGTCAAACGCAACGACGTACTGCTTGTCGCCGAAACCGAAAAGCAGATTCGCAGTGAAGTGTTTACCGATCCAGCTCATGGGACCGTTGTTATTGACTGCACCCTGCCATTTCTTCATCCAGGACATGTCGAACATGGAGTACCTCCTCCCTCTGTGATCACCGAAACTTCGCCGACGCCACGTACATGCAAACGCCAACCGAAATCCACGTCTCGGGCAACTTATTTCTAAACGATGGGTGAATTATACGCCAGATTAAATGAAGTTCTTCGGCAGCTAAGCTTTGTGCGGTAGAGCGGCCCGAACCGCACCGTTCAGCTCAATTCCTGCTGCAGGATCCGATCATTTTCCGCGTGGCGTGCCGCATCCGGATCGGGCTGACTGGGCACGGCATCGATGGCGTCCACATAGGGTTGGGGAAAGCGATGGAGGCGGGCACCTGCTAATACGAAGCCCTTGTACCAGTCGTAAGGCTTCAGGCGCGTATCGATGGCGGTCTCGATCGCGCGGTAGAACACGCAGCGCCCGATCGTCGCGATCTCGATCCAGTGATCCTGGTAACCGCGGCCCAAGCCTTCGATGCGATCGAGTATCAATTTGTCCGGTGCGCTTATGATGTAGACGACACCAAAAGCCATTGCGGATGCCCGCTCGGCCAGATTGCATTTCCCCGAACCGTCACCCCCGCGCTTGCCAAAATCTAGCGCCCACCCGGGCAGCTCGACCATCCCGACCGTCTCGACGATCGGAACGCGTAGACGCAGTCGCGGCGGATACAGGTTCGATCCGTAGGCCAGGTAATTAACGGTGTCCAAGGCGATGGTAGGTCTTTGCATTCTATTCCGGCCGCTTTCGTGCAATAGGTGGGCAGGGCATAGGTGTATGCTAAGCGCGACGCTGGCACAAGCACGCCGCGGGAGATGACGACCGGTGACGGACACAGACTTTTCGACGCATGGAGACGACATCCGGGAATGGCGCCGCCAGCACGTGCCCGTCTTCAATGACAACAAGCTCAAGCTCGGCATCTTCGGTCAGAACTGCAGCAATGGCTGCACCATTACCCACGCGCAGACTAATTTCGAGCCCACCTACGAACACAGCGTCAAGATCAGCCAACTGGCCGACGAACTCGGCCTCGAACTGCTCGTCCCCGTCGGTCGCTGGAAGCATTTCGGCGGGACGACGCGGTTTAATGAAAACAATCTCGAAGTCTTCACCTGGGCGACCGCAATGGCCTGCAACACGAAAAACATCATGGTGTTCGCGACCTCACACGTGCCCACTGTTCATCCCCTATTCGCCGCCAAACAATGCGCGACCATCGACAATATTTCAGCCGGCCGTTTCGGCCTCAACATCGTCTGCGGCTGGTTTCGCCCTGAGATCGAGATGTTTGGCATCAAGCAGCTCGATCACGATGAGCGCTACCGCATGGCCGACGACTGGCTGACCTGCATCAAGCGTGCCTGGTCGGAACAGGATTTCGATCACACCGGCGAATACTTCCGGATCAAGAGTGGATTCCTATTGCCGAAACCGGTTCAGCAGCCGTGGCCGGTCCTGGTCAACGCCGGCAGCTCCGAGGCGGGTCGTGCATTCTCTGCCCGGCACGTCGATTTCAACTTCATCACCATCACGACCGAGGAAGAGGCGCGATTTAAAATCACAGACGTGAAGGCGCGCGCAGCGCGCCACCAGCGCGAATGCGGCGTCATGACCTATGGCATCGTGTGTTGCCGCGATACCGAGAAAGAGGCGCAGGAACTCTACGATCACATCGTCAGAGAAGGCGACTGGGAGGCGGCGAACAACATCATGGACCTGCTCGGCATCGAAAGCAGTTCCTTTGGCGACAAGGACACGGTGCGCCGCCTGGGCGAGCGCTTCATCGCGGGCTGGGGCGGCTACCCGCTGGTGGGAACGCCGGAACAGGTCGTCGAGAAAATGCAGTCGATACATAATATGGGGATCGAAGGCCTCATTCTTTCGTGGCTCGATTACCACGAAGAACTCCAGTATTTCGGCGAACGCGTCATGCCGTTGTTGCGGCAGGCGGGGCTTCGTCAATGATCGCCGCGACCCCGCTGCGAATTTTCCATCGGCCCTAATGAATCAACCGAGGTAACAGCATGTCGGCCACGGCAGAACATTTCACCGCTGATGACGAAATTCAGATCCTGGATTCGATCGGCAACTGGCTCGACAAAGAAGTTAGACCCGTGGTCAAACACTTTGATCACGAAGATGAATATCCTGAGGACCTGGTAGCCCAGATGAAAGACCTGGGTCTGTTCAGCCTCATGTATCCGGTCGAGCACGGCGGTCTCGGAATGCACGCGTCCGCCTATGCCAAGGTCATTACCCTGCTTTGCGAAACGTGGATGAGCCTGGCCGGCGTCATCAATACCCACATGATGTTGGGACATTTAATCGTACGCTTCGGCACGGAGGCGCAGAAAGCTCTCTTCCTGCCGAAACTGGCGGTCGCCGAATTGCATGGCGTGCTGTGCCTGACCGAGCCCGATGCGGGCACGGATTTGCAGGGGATCAAAACCCAGGCAAAACGGGATGGGGACGAATACGTCATCAATGGTTCCAAGATGTGGATCACGAATGGCATGTACGGTTCGCTCTATGCGATTCTGACCAAGACCGATCCCAGCACCAAACCCGCGCACAAGGGCATGACGATGTTTCTGGCGGAGCGCGGTCCCGGCTTTAATATCGATGGCAAGCTCAAAAAACTTGGATACCGGGGCCTGGAGAGCGTCGCGCTCAGTTTCGACGACTATCACATTGCCGCGGATCGCATCCTCGGCGGCGAGGAAGGACACGGTTTTCATCATGCCGTCGGCGGCCTTGAACTCGGACGCATCAACGTCGCCGCGCGCGGCGTCGGCGTCGCACGCGCAGCCCTGAATGACGCCGTGCGGTATGCTCAGGAGCGCCGGACTTTCGGCAAGCCGATCTGTGAACATCAGTCTATACAGATCAAGCTGGCCGACATGGCGACGCGCGTCGAGGCAGCGCGCCTGCTGGTCGAACAGGCGGCCGCAAAATTCGACCGCGGTGAACGCTGCGACATGGAGGCGGGCATGGCCAAGCTCTTCGCGTCCGAGGCGGCGCTCGAGAACGCGACCGAAGCCATGCGGGTGCACGGTGGTTACGGCTACTCCGAGGAATTCGACGTAGAGCGGTATTACCGCGATGCACCGCTGTTGTGCATTGGTGAAGGAACCAACGAGATTCAGCGCGTATTGATCTCGCGGCAGTTGATCAAGCGCAATCCCGTTTGAGGCGATCTTACTCGACCGGATTTCAGGCGAATTAGGGAACCTCTGAATAAGCCATGGTGCGTCTGAATTTTTCATGAACAGTGCAGATCAAGGCATGAATCGCAGGCCATAGCGGGGGTTATTGGCAAGGTTCG
>JAYYZW010000104.1:0-5965 GCA_036339995.1 Pseudomonadota bacterium | reverse complement strand
CGCGAATTGGCGTCCGGTTCATCCATGCCTATCGGATTCAAGAACGGCACCGACGGAAACATGCAGATTGCGGTCGATGCAATAGGCGCCGCGCGTCATCCGCACCATTTTTTATCCGTGACCAAGCAGAGCATTGCCGCCATCGTCACGACCAGTGGTAACGATGCCTGCCACCTGATCATGCGGGGATCGAATTCAGCTCCCAACTACGATGCGGCAGCGTTGGAGTGTGCTGCTGCGGGATTGCGCGCGGCCGGATTGCGCGACCGCCTCATGGTGGACTGCAGTCACGGTAACAGTCGCAAGGATTATAAGCGCCAGCCGGAGGTGGCCCGCGATCTATGCGGTCAAATCGCGGCAGGCTCGCACGTTGTTGCGGGCGTCATGCTCGAAAGTCACCTAAAGGAAGGTAAACAGAATCACAATGATGAGACGCCGCTGGTCTACGGGCAGAGCATTACGGACGCCTGCATGTCATGGGAGATGACCGAACCTTTGCTGCACGAATTCGCCGAGGCCGTACGCCGCCGGCGCGCTGCTCGCTGATCTTCGTGCTCGCCATGTCGCTCGCGACGTCGGCCGTCGATGCGGCCGATCATCCGGCGCGTATCGCGTCGATGAACCTGTGTACGGATTCAATGCTCTTCGAACTGGTGGATATCGAGCGAATCGCGTCTGTCTCCTTTCTTTCCCGTGATCCGAATCTGAGTATTTTTCATGCCGAAGCTGAAATGGTCCCCGTTAACCGCGGGCACGCCGAGGAAATCGTCGCGCTCGATCCCGGCCTTGTGATTACGGATCGAACGACCTTGCCGTTTGCGCGGCGCCTGCTGCAGAAATTCGGCATTCCGGTCATGATTTTCGACCACGCAAACGACCTCGTCGAATACCGCGGCAACCTCGAACGTCTCGGCGCGGCTATCGGCGTCGCTGACCGGGCGCGCGCAATCATCGAACGCATCGACGCTCTCATTAGAAAAACGCCGGACCCAAGCGCCTATGTGGAGCGTCCCAGAGCCCTGATTTATCAACCGAACGGATTCGTGCCGGGCACACGGACCTTGATGGGCGACCTGATGACGCGGGCCGGATACCGCAACGCCGCCGCCGAGCTCGACTTCACCTTCGGCGGCTTCGTCGCACTCGAATCCTTACTCGTTCTTGCACCCGATGCGGTGGTGTTCAGCATGCGGCAGAACCGGCAACCGTCGCTCGCCGATGCACAACTATCCCACCCTGCACTGCGCGGATTTCTCGCGGGCGGTCCGGAACGCAAACGCCCCCTGCTCGTCAATGTGCCGGAAAACCTGTGGACCTGTGCAGGCCTGTTCAACGGGCGCGCGATCGGCATACTGCAGCACGCAGCACAATGATGGCCGGCAGTTCGAATGCAAGCGAAGATCAATGGGACCGGGCGCTGACAGGTCCAAGGCCGGTGCCGCTCTATGCGGGCTTGGCGCTGCTCGTCGCCCTACTGTTCGTCGCTTCATTGTGCATCGGCCCCGTATTCATTTCGCCCATCAAGCTGGTTGGTCTGTTGAGCGGAAATCACGGGGATGTCTTGAGTTTGATCGCTTGGGAAATCCGGCTTCCGCGCGCATTGCTTGGACTCGCCGTCGGTGGCAGCCTGGGTCTCGCTGGTGCGGCGCTTCAGGGCTTCTTGCGTAATCCCCTGTCGGAACCGGGGATCATCGGCGTTTCGGGCTGCGCCGCGCTTGGCGCCGTGCTTGCTTTCTATCTCGGTGCGGCGGGTGCGGCACACTGGATCCTGCCGGCCAGTGGTATCGCCGGCGCACTTATTTCGGTTGCCGCCATCTACGCTCTCGCCGGCCGCAATGCCAGCATCCTCACCATCATTCTCGCCGGCGTGGCGATTAACAGTCTCGCCGGTGCGCTGACCATCCTCGTTTTAAGCCTCTCGCCTAACCCGTTCGCGACCTACGAGATCTTTTTCTGGCTGCTGGGCTCGCTGTCGAATCGAAGTTTCGAACATGTCACGCTCATTGCGCCATTCATTGTTTGCGGCTGGTTGCTGCTGCTCACAACCGGCCGGGCGCTCGATGCCTTGTCGTTGGGCGAAGAAACGGCCACGAGCCTCGGCATCGATCTGGTGCGCACGCGCGCGCAGATTATTGTCGGTACGGCGCTGGCAGTGGGTGGCAGCGTTGCAGTCACGGGCGTGGTCGGGTTCATCGGGCTGGTGGTGCCGCATTTGATGCGGCCGCTCGTCGGCCAGCGTCCAGGCGCGCTGCTGGGGGCGAGCACCCTGGGCGGCGCCGCCCTGACCCTCGCGGCGGACATCGGCACGCGCGTCCCGGTCGTGGCGGGTGAGCTTCGGCTCGGCGTCGTCACCGCACTCATCGGCGCGCCGTTTTTTCTTCACCTCGTGCTACGGAAACGGACGGTGTATCAATGAAACGCTTAGCCGCGGGAGGGATCGTGGTCGAGAAAGGCGGACGCCGGATACTCGACGAGGTGAAGATCGAACTCCGCGCGGGCGAATTCGTCGGTATCATCGGCCCCAACGGATCGGGTAAGTCAACTTTGCTGCGGGTACTGGCACGCCTCGAGCGACCGATTGCGGGCCAAGTGTCGATCGACGACGTCGACCTATCTGGGATATCGGCGGTCGAGCTTGCACGACGAATCGGTTATCACGAGCAGAACCCGCGACTGCATTGGCCTCTGCATGTCAGGACCATTGTCGCACTGGGACGCTTACCGCACGTTCGCGGTCTCGGCGCGCTGGGCGAACACGATCGCCGTCTGATCGCAGATGCGATCAGCGAGACGGACCTGCACGCGCTGCTCGATCGCCGCGGAAACGTGCTGTCCGGTGGCGAACTGGCCCGTGTTCACATCGCCCGGTTGATCGCCGGCGGTCATGAACTCATTCTTGCGGACGAACCGATAGCGAATCTGGATCCGCGATTTCAGATGGAGATCCTCGGCACGCTGCGCCGGCATACCAAGGAAGATCGTGGCGCCGCCGTCGTACTCCATGACTTGAATATCGCCTCCCGGCATTGTGATCGACTGGTGTTGTTGAGCGAGGGCCGGGCGGTTGCCACGGGAACCCCGCAAGATGTGTTGACATCGGAAAACATCGAAACGGTGTTCGGCGTTTCCAGTCGTTATCTCAAAGACGCAGGCATTGACCAGGCACTCGGCTCGCATACGCCGATTGCGGGCAGATGACGGCGGATTAATCTTTTCACTGCGTAGACGGGAGAACATGCCGCCATGGCAGCAAGAGCGTCCTTAAAGTTTGGTCTGTGGTATTCGTTTCGCAATCCCCCGCAATGGCAAACGTCGTATGTCGACCTTTATGCGGCCCATCTACACCAGATCGCATGGGCAGAAACGATCGGATACGACGACGTGTGGCTGACCGAGCATCATTTCTGCGACGACGGGCACGCCCCTTCGATACTGCCGCTGGCGGCCGCAGTCGCAGCGACTACGCAGCGGATCCGGATCGGTACAGGCGTGCTCTTGCTGCCCCTGCACCACGCCGTTCGCGTCGCTGAAGACGGTGCTACCATCGACATCCTTTCGAATGGACGTTTCGAACTCGGCGTCGGTGTCGGTTATCGACCGCAGGAATTCGATGGTCTCGGTTATCGGGCTGCCGATCGCGCCGGACGAATGGATGAGGGCCTGGAGATCATTCGCCGCTTGTGGGATGGAAAAACCGTCGATTTCGAAGGGGAGCATTATCAAATCAAGGGCGCCAGGCTGGATCCGCCGACCGTGCAGGACCCACGCCCGCCTCTGTGGGTCGGCGGCTTTGCACCCGTGGCGGTGCGGCGCGCGGCGCGTCTGGGCGATGGCTATATTGGAACCGGCGACATGGTCGAACAATCGAAGCTGTTCCGTGAAGAGTGGCAGCGGCTCGGACGCTCGGGCGAGGGTCGGCTCGCCGGTGGTCATTTCTGGCTCATCGCCTCGCGCGATCCGGATAAGACCTTCGCTGCGGTCGCACCGCACGTGCTTTACCAGATCGAGATGTACAACCGCTGGCTCAGCGATGCCGGCCAGGCGCTCTTTCCGCCGATTGCCAACGCTGAGGACCTCCGCGAGATGGGGATACTGCTTTGCATTTCACCGCAGGAGGCAGTAGACCTCATCGGCGATTACGTGGAAGCGACCGGTATCGAACGTTACTACAACTGGACGGTTCCCCCAGGTTACGAGATCGAACTCATGAACGAGCACCTGGCGTTGTTTGCTGACGAAGTCATGCCGCATTTCAAGGGCCAGGGCGCTTGAGTCGCGGCGGCCCATCAGGCGTTGCGCTGGCTTGGAGTTCAGGCAAGGATGCCGCCTGGACCTTGAACGTGCTGTGCTGCGCTGCGCCCCGGACCTTGATGTCCGTGTGCTGCTGACGAGTTTCAACGCATCCTTCGGGCGTGTTGCGATGCACGGTGTACGCCGCAGCCTGGTAACGGCGCAGGCCCAAGCCGTCGGGCTACCGCTGCACGAGGTCGACCTGCCCCCGCCTTGTTCGAATGCGATCTACGAGCAGCGAATGCTGGGGGCGATCGAAGAGATCAAGAAGCGCTACGGTATTACGCATTTGGCCTTTGGCGATTTATTTCTGGACGATGTACGCGAATACCGTCTGCGGATGCTTAAGGGCAGTAGCGTGCAGCCAGTATTTCCCTTGTGGGGCGAGCCGACCCGGCCACTTGCCGAGCGCATGATCGCAACGGGCGTGAAAGCCTATTTGAGCTGCATCGATCCGCGGGTGCTCGCGCCTTCCTTTGCGGGGCGCGCATTCGATCGTTCACTGTTGGACGATTTACCGCCAGGCGTTGATGCCTGCGGAGAACATGGGGAATTTCATAGGATCGTCGTCGACGGTCCAAGCTTCCAAAATCTAATCGCGGTTGAATCCGGCGAGGTGGTGGAACGAGATGGCTTCGTCTCTGCCGATTTTTACATGCCCCTTGCAGACCAGGCGATGTCGACATGAGAATCGTAACTCTGCTGCCAAGCGCGACCGAGATCGTCTGCGCGCTGGGATTGAGATCGCAGCTAGTGGGTGTGTCTCACGAGTGTGATTTCCCGGCCGATGTCGCCGCATTGCCGCGCGTGACGAAGACCCGCATCGATCATCATCTGGCCAGTGCCGAGATCGATCGTCAGGTTCGCAATGAACTCGAGTCCCGGCAGGCGCTGTACAGCCTCGATGCCGATTTGCTGGAACGCCTGGCGCCGGATCTGATCGTCACGCAGTCTCTTTGCGACGTCTGTGCAGTGGCCGATGAAGAGGTTCGCGCATTTACGTCCACGCGTGGTGCTTCGGCGAAGATTGTGAATATCGAACCGTACACGGTGCAGGACGTATTGGCGTGCGTAAGTGCGATCGGCGAGGCTGCGGAGGTGCCGCAAGCCGCCGCAGATCTCGCCGGGACAATGAAGGCACGATTCGACGCGGTGCGCGCGCGATCGGCAACCCTGCCCAAGGGCGGGACACCGCGGCGCACGGTCTTCCTGGAATGGATCGATCCGCCATTTCGCGGTGGACATTGGAATCCGGAACTCGTCCGTATGGCCGGGAGCTACGACTGTCTCGGCATGGCCGGGCAAGCGTCAACCACGACCAGCCTGCACGAGATCGCCCTAGCCGATCCGGACATGCTATTTATTACCTGTTGTGGTTTTTCCATGGAACGGAGCCTCGAGGAGGTCGCGGCCGTGCTTAGCACGCGCGGCTGGCGTGAGTTGCGCGCGGTCGAACAGAACCAGGTCTTCGTCGCGGACGGCAATGCTTATTTCAGCCGGCCCGGTCCGCGTCTGGCCGACAGCGCCGAAATCATCGCCCATGCTCTCTATCCGGACGTGCATCCGCCCGGACCGGTCGCTGCCCGGTCCCCGATCGCGCGCCGACCGCTCGCCGCGCACTGACTGCGCAACGACACCGAGACCGCGTCAGGTCTGCACCTTGACCGGAATCTTG
>JAYYZW010000103.1:0-39708 GCA_036339995.1 Pseudomonadota bacterium | reverse complement strand
GTTGGAGAGATATCAATTGAGAACGAAGTCGAAGTAATTGGCATCGGCTCCCATCCCTCACGTGGTCTCAAAAAGGGCGTCGTGGTCAATATTGAGTCCACAGTGCAGTCCATACAGCGAGCGATTGAAGAGGCCGAACTTATGGCCGGATGTGAGATTCAATCCGTATATGCGGGCATTGCAGGCAGTCATATCCGAAGCTTGAATTCCCACGGCATCGTGGCGATCAGGGACAGTGAAGTAGGACACAACGACGTCGAGCGAGTGATCGACGCCGCGCGTGCGGTCGCGATACCGGGCGACCAGGAAATTCTTCATATTCTTCCGCAGGAGTTCATCATCGACGGGCAGGAAGGGATCCGGGAACCGATTGGAATGTCCGGTGTCCGGCTCGAATCGAGGGTGCATATGGTCACTGGAGCCGTATCCGCAGCACAAAACATCACCAAGTGCGTACGCAGATGCGGGCTGGAAGTTGACAACATCATATTGCAACAGCTCGCATCGTCTTATGCGGTCCTTACGGAGGATGAAAAGGAACTGGGCGTGTGCCTGTGTGACGTCGGGGGGGGCACCACGGATATCGCGGTATTTATCAACGGCGCCATTCACCACTCTGCGGTGATTCCCATAGCCGGTGATCAGGTGACTAACGATATCGCGGTAGCGCTCAGGACCCCAACGCATCATGCGGAAGACATCAAGATTCAGTACGCCTGCGCACTGACCCAGCTCGCGAATCCGGAGGAGACGATCGAAGTGCCAAGCGTCGGTGATCGTCCTCCGCGCCGATTGGTGAGACAAACCCTGGCTGAAGTCGTGGAGCCTCGCTACGAGGAATTATTCAACCTCGTATCAAATGAGCTCAAGCGGAGCGGCTTTGAGGAAATGATCGCCGCGGGAGTCGTTCTGACTGGTGGCAGTGCAAAAATGGAAGGCGCGATCGAACTCGCAGAAGAAGTATTCCACATGCCCGTCAGGCTCGGAACCCCCCAATATGTCGCTGGACTCGTCGATGTGGTACGCAACCCGATCTATGCAACCGGTGTCGGGCTTTTGCTGTTTGGGAACCACGAATTCGGAGGCTTTGGTCAGCCCGGCCGCTTCGAATCCTCGGCCTCGGTATGGGAACGAATGAAAAATTGGTTTCATGGAAACTTCTGAATACTTGGGAATGTGCTGCAGATCACGCGAGAAGCAGTTCGCGCAGCACAGCCACCGGAAAGATTATGAGATTTATTGCGCTGAACAGATTGCCATTAAAACAACCGCTCAACCTCTTGCAGGATGAGCAAAGGACGGAGGGATAACCATGTTCGAACTGATGGACTCTTATAGCCAGAGCGCGATCATTAAGGTGATTGGTGTGGGCGGTGGCGGTGGTAACGCCGTGCGGCATATGGTGAGCGCATCGATTGACGGCGTCGAATTCATTTGTGCGAATACAGATGCACAGGCGTTGAAGAATACCTCCGTTAAAACGACGCTGCAGTTTGGCAGTGACATCACGAAGGGGCTCGGTGCCGGCGCCAATCCAGAGATAGGTCGACAAGCTGCGATGGAAGATCGAGAACGCATCATCGACGTGCTGGAGGGGTCGGATATGATCTTCATCACGGCGGGGATGGGCGGCGGCACGGGCACCGGGGCGGCACCGGTCGTCGCGCAACTCGCAAAGGAGATGGGGATCCTCACGGTCGCCGTCATCACCCGACCGTTTCCCTTCGAAGGACGCAAGCGGACCGACATTGCGAACGACGGGATCAAGGAACTTGCACAGTTCGTCGATTCACTCATAACCATTCCGAACGAGAAGCTATTGACCGTACTTGGGCGGGATATTAGTTTGCTCAACGCGTTCAAAGCCGCGAACGATGTGCTGCTCGGTGCAGTTCAAGGCATTGCAGAGCTGATTACCTGCCCGGGACTTATCAACGTCGACTTTGCGGACGTGCGAACAGTGATGGCTGAAATGGGAATGGCGATGATGGGATCCGGCAGCGGTCGCGGACAGGATCGCGCACGGGTCGCGGCCGAAGCAGCGATTTCCAGCCCGCTGCTCGAGGATATCAATCTGTCCGGGGCCAAGGGTATTCTAGTAAACATTACGTCCGGCATGGACTTGACGATGGGTGAGTTCGAAGAGGTCGGTAATACCTTGAAAGAATTTTCGTCGGACAATGCGACGATTGTAGTCGGGACGGTAATCGATCAGCAGATGGAAGATGAAGTTCGGGTCACCGTAGTTGCGACGGGTATTGGGTTGGACTATCGGAGTAAGGACGAACCGGTTGCAATAGCTACTCGCAGAGGTGATGAACAGTTCGATTACAAAAATCTTGAACGTCCAACGATCATTCGCAATAGAGACGATGAAATCGAAGCTAAGCCCGCTACTGAATTGGGAGTCGACTATCTTGATATTCCCGCATTCCTGCGACGTCAGGCGGATTAAGTCGATTCGTGCAGAAGCTCGCCACATGCATTAGATCCCCGGTGTAAAAACGAGAGAAAATACGATTTACCGCACATTACGAGCGTGTGGTATCATCCCGCGAAAAATGAGTCTTGCTAAGGGGAAAGCGGGGAGCATGATAAAACAAAGAACCCTGAAGAATGTCATTCGAGCAACGGGTGTTGGGCTTCATACAGGGTGCAAAGTTTTTCTTACGCTGCGGCCGGCGGCGGCGGATACCGGCATCGTATTCCGCCGCGACGATCTCTCCCCACCGATCGAAATCATTGCCAGGGCGGGGAACGTGGGCGACACCAGCCTGTCCACCAGCCTGGCCAAGGGCAATGTGCGGATCTCCACTGTCGAGCATCTCTTATCCGCTTTCGCGGGACTCGGAATAGACAATGCCTACGTCGACCTCAGCGCGGCGGAAGTTCCCATCATGGATGGGAGTGCCGGGCCATTCGTATTCCTGATACAGTCGGCCGGGTTTGAAGAGCAGAACAAGGCTAAAGAATTCATCCGCATAAAACGAAAGATAGCCGTCGAGGACGGCGACAAGTGGGCGAAGTTCGAGCCCTTTGAAGGTTTCAAAGTTTCATTTGAGATCGAGTTCGATCATCCGTTCTTTCAGCAACGCAGTAAATACGCCGAAATAGATTTTTCTACGACGTCTTTTGTAAAGGAAGTCAGTCGAGCGCGAACCTTCGGCTTCATGAAAGACGTGGAACTATTGCGTGAACAGAATCTTGCGCTCGGGGGGAGTCTCGATAATGCTATCGTGGTCGATGATTATCGTGTGCTCAACGAGGACGGACTGCGTTACGAAGACGAATTCGTGAAGCACAAGATTATAGATGCTATTGGAGATCTCTACCTGCTCGGGCACAGCCTGATCGGGGCCTTTCATGGCTATAAATCCGGTCACGAGTTGAATAACCGTTTGTTGCGCAAGATGCTGGCGGCCGAAGACGCGTGGGAGGTTATTTCCTACGCATCGGAAGATTTAGCACCGATATCGTTCGTGCAACCGATGCCCGCGTACTAGCAACCGATCCAGATACGTCTCCGTCCCGACCATCAATCGCGGAAGTTAAGACCCAGGCCCCGCCTGCACGGGGGGTTTGAATAAATGTGGGGTCCGAACGGCTCTCGTTATATTTTTGATGTTGAGGGCGATCGATATCGAATTTCGCCGCTAAGCGATTCGATGTCGTAATACCGTCAACTCTTGGCGCGCCTCGCCAGCCGCATCAGAGCGTCGCGCACCGCGCTGTCCTCGATTGAGGATGCCTGGGCTTTGAGCGCGGCGGCGGACTCCGAGCTGATGCTGGGCCGTCTGCGGATCGGCGCCGGGGGCGCCGTTTCTGACACTGAGCGTATCCGAATGCTGCGAATTGGGTCGAATAGGGGGTCGTCTGCTAACTGCTCCAGTAGTTCCGGAGTTTTGAAGCGTAATTGGGCGGCCCAAGCAGAGCTGTCCGCGTGAACGACCATGAGGCCGTCCCGTATCGTGGCAAGGCGGATATGCTTGGAAAGTTGCGCCGGAACGTGCATTTTCAGGCGATCGTCGAGTTCCCGCAGCCGTACGGCCTGATCGCGCAATTGCTTTAGGCGGTCAAATTTGGTGACAATGAGCGAAACGGAGAGGGGGAGCTTCATCGTCTGGCCTGATTCTGCGCCGCGTTCTATGGGCGGTGCAGTTTAGTGTTATGGAACTTTTGATTATATCCAAATCGCGTGGCACGGTCGCCAGGATACGCCTGGGGTGGGTGGCCATCGCTGTGTGCGCCGCAGTGATAATCGGTACGATGGGGTATTCCGCCTACTGGGGATACGCCCGCGGCGGCGACGATATGGCCGAACTGATATTGAGCGATCCGGAGCGCTCGGCGGAAATCTGGCAGCGGGAAATTATCAGCCAACGGCAGTTCCTCAACGGACTGGAGCGGGACATTGAAGCGGATTTGAGTGCCTTGGCCAGTACCGTCGGCAGGCTGCAAGGCCACGTCACGCGTCTCGACGCCGTGGCTGAACGCGTCATAACGACCACTAAGCTCGATCCCGTTGAATTTGATTTCGCCAACGCCCCGGGCGTGGGTGGACCCGAGAGCGCGCACTCCAAACCGCCTCAATGGGCGGCCTTGCTGGAGAATTTGAATGCACTGAAAGACGAGATCAGACTCAGAGACTCTCGCCTGACGACCCTGGAATCGCTGCTTCTGGACATGCAACTACGCGACAATATGCAGCCTGAGGGCCGTCCGGTGAACGACGGATGGATCTCTTCGGGATACGGGTACCGCAACGATCCGGTCACCGGCAGGAAGGAGTTTCACTCCGGTGTGGATTTCGCCGGGAAATTGGGTGTCAAGGTACGCGCGGTCGCAGCCGGCGTGGTGACCTGGTCCGGCCGGCGCTGGGGATACGGGAACATGGTCGAGCTCAACCATGGCAATGGAACGATCACCCGCTATGCACACAATCGCGCAAATCTCGTGAGCCTTGGCGACAAGGTGGAGAAGAACCAAACCGTCGCACTTCTGGGTTCAACCGGGCGTTCTACCGGCCCGCATGTGCATTTCGAAGTCGTCCGCAACGATCGTACCGTGAACCCCTGGAAATTCATCCGCAAGTACTCGACCGATTAGAGGATTCTCCCAACCGCTGGAGAACGACGGCCCGGCCGAAGTCCAGAACCCGTCGCAGCCTGCAACCCGCTCACCCTACCGTTTGGTACAATAGGCCGCACTGCTCCCCTGCTGCGTGGAGCGGTTCCGATGTTTTGACGGGCTGGGAAATAGATGTGCATCTTTGCCAGTCTGATTCCGGCAATCGGATCTGCCGGCGTTCATCGAGCACCTCAATGCCTGATGGACGGAGCTTGACGGAAACTTCGTATTTGGCGCCAGGGAGGTGAACGATGTCAGGTAGACGTTTTTCGCTGTCCCGTTAATTCTTCGATCAATCTATCTCATGGCGGTATCCTCAAATATTCTTCCGCTCAGGCTGATGAGGTCAGTTTTCGGCAGCCGTAATGAGCGATTGCTGAAACGACTGCAGAAAACGGTCGAGCTTATCAACGGGAGCGAACCCGAAATGGCGGCCTTGAGCGACGATCAATTAGGCGCCAAGACGATGGAATTCAAGAGTCGGTTCTCCGCCGGTGAGACGCTCGAAGACCTGCTTCCAGAGGCGTTCGCGGTTGTTCGGGAAGCCGCCAAACGAACCCTCGACATGCGTCATTTCGACGTACAACTCATCGGAGGGATGGTTTTACATCAAGGCAAAATCGCCGAGATGCGAACAGGCGAAGGGAAAACGCTGGTCGCTACACTGCCATGCTACCTCAACGCCCTTTCAGGGCGCAGCGTACACGTCGTTACGGTGAACGATTATTTGGCAAAGCGTGACGCCGAATGGATGGGCAAGATCTACAGCGCCCTGCATATGTCGGTCAGTGTGGTGCTGGGAGGCATGATCGGCGAGGAACGCCAGCGCGCTTATCAATGCGACGTTACCTATGGAACGAACAACGAGTACGGCTTCGATTATCTCCGCGACAACATGGTATTTGCGACGGAGCAGCGGGTGCAGCGGGAACTGGCGTTCGCAGTGGTCGACGAAGTTGATTCCATTCTCATCGACGAGGCGCGTACGCCGCTGATTATTTCGGGGCCCACCGACGATCGAAGTGATCTGTACATTCGAATCAATGCGCTGATCCCTCATTTGCAGCGGCAGGAGCAGCAGGTCGAAGGCGAAGAAGAAGGAGAGGGAGATTACACCGTCGACGAGAAGTCGCGCCAAGTGTATCTCACCGAGGACGGGCACGAAAAGATAGAGATACTGTTGGTCAAAAATGACCTGTTGCAGGAGGGTGATAGTCTTTACAGCGCGGCCAACATCTCTCTGATGCACCATGTATACGCGGCGATGCGCGCACACGCGCTTTTTCAGCGGGACGTGGATTACGTCGTCAACGACGGCGAAATAGTGATCGTGGACGAGTTTACCGGTCGTACCATGCCGGGGCGCCGCTGGTCCGAAGGTCTGCACCAGGCGGTGGAAGCGAAGGAAGGTGTAGCGATTCAGCAGGAAAATCAGACCCTGGCGTCGATTACGTACCAAAATTACTTTCGATTGTACGAAACAGTGTCAGGAATGACCGGCACGGCGGATACTGAAGCGTACGAATTTCAGGAGATATACGGCCTCGAAGTCGTCGTTATCCCGACGGACAAACTTATGATCCGCGACGACCGCGGGGACTTGATCTATCTAACCGCCAAGGAAAAATACAACGCGATCATCGAAGATATCAAGTACTGCGTCGATCATCGACAACCCGTACTGGTTGGGACGACGTCAATCGAAACCAGCGAATACCTGTCGGGACTTCTGCGTAAAAAGGGAATCAAGCACCAGGTATTGAACGCGAAATTTCACGAGAAAGAGGCCCACATCGTAGCCCAAGCCGGTGCGCCGGGCAGCGTGACGGTGGCAACGAACATGGCAGGCCGAGGTACGGATATCGTGCTCGGAGGCAACCTCGAGGCCGAGTTTGCCGAACTCGACGAACCGGCGGAAGAACAAATCAAAGCGGTTCGATCTGCATGGCAGAAACGGCATGACGAAGTTATTGCTGCCGGGGGATTGCATATCACCGGTACCGAGCGCCACGAATCCCGCCGTATCGATAATCAGCTGAGGGGCCGCGCGGGCCGCCAGGGTGACCCGGGATCGAGCCGCTTCTACCTTTCCCTGGAAGACAGTCTGATGAGGATATTTGCATCAGAACGCGTGAGCGGACTGATGCAGAAGCTCGGGATGGAAGAGGGAGAAGCGATCGAACACCAATGGGTCACCAAGGCGATCGAAAATGCCCAGCGAAAAGTCGAGGGTCGAAACTTCGACATCCGCAAGCAGCTTCTCGAATTCGACGATGTCGCAAACGATCAGCGCAAACACATTTATGAACAGCGTCGCGATTTAATGGAAGCGGATGATATCTCGGAAAACATTCGTGGTATCCGACATGATGTGGTCAACGATTTGGTCGATACGTACATCCCGCCCGGGAGCTTCGAAGACGACTGGGACGTGGCCGGGCTGGTCAATGCATTGGACCAGGAGTTCGCTGCCAAAGTCGACGTCCAGGCATGGCTGGATGCCGAGGGCGACCTCGTAGAAGATCATATTCGCGTCCGTATTCTGGAAGAAATCGAACTGGCGTACGCTCGCAAGGAAGAACTGTCAGGCTCGGAAGTGCTCCGGAATTTTGAAAAGGCCATCATGCTCCAGATTCTAGACGCGCATTGGAAGGAACACCTGGGAGCGATGGATTATCTGCGCCAGGGTATTCATCTGCGGGGATTTGCGCAGAAAAATCCCAAGCAGGAGTACAAGCGCGAAGCCTTCCTCATGTTTGAAAGGCTGCTCCAGGAAATAACCCGCGATGTCATCGGTATCCTGTCCAAAGTTGAGGTCAAGGCCAGGGACGATGTCGACGCCGTTGAAGAGCAGAATCGTCGGACTTCTGAACAGCATTACCAGTATCAATCTTCCGAAAATGCGGAATCAGCGCCCCCCGCCGAAGCCGGGCAAAACACGCCTTACGTTAGACAGGGACGAAAAGTTGGCCGCAATGAACCGTGCCCCTGTGGTTCGGGCAAGAAATTCAAGCAATGCCATGGAAAACTCAGTTGATCCAGTTTCGAATCCCGCGGCCGATCTGGCGCCTCGCCACGAGCCATTCGTTGTCGCCGGTATTCGCCTTGCACACGGTGCAACGGGAGTCAAGTATAGAAATCGCGACGACTTGTGCGTCATTGAGATTGCCGATTCCTCGAACGTTCACTGCTTGTTTACCAAAAACAAGTTTTCCGCCGCGCCGATTACAGTGGCTCGACGACATCTGCGGGCCAGCGCGACCCGATATCTGATCATCAATGCCGGCAACGCTAATGCCGGTACCGGAACAGAGGGAGAACGTCGCGCATTCGGCATGTGCGAGGCGGTCTCGCAAAGCGCGGGTTGTACCCCGCAGGCGGTCCTGCCTTTTTCTACCGGCGTTATCGGTGAGCAGCTAAACATCGGCCCGATAGAAAATCTGGTACCCGAGCTTCTATCTTCATTGTCCGCAGGCAATTGGGCAGATGCCGCCGTCGCGATCATGACGACCGACACGGTACCGAAAGTGAGAAGCATTCGGGTAAAGTGCGGCGAAGTTCTCTACACAGTGACGGGGATCGCCAAAGGCAGCGGAATGATCCGACCGGATATGGCGACGATGCTGGCCTATGTAGCGACGGATGCAGCCGTGGCGCCGGAACTTCTGCGAAAACTTGCATGCGACAGCGCAAACCAGAGTTTCAATCGCATCAGCGTAGATGGCGATACTTCGACTAACGACGCCTTCACCTTGATCGCGACGGGGCAAAGCGAAGGAGAACTAATCGACGTCGGCGATCACCCGCATTACTCAGCATTGGCCGGTGCCGTGGCATGTGTGTGTCGAAGTCTCGCGCAGGATATCGTACGTGATGGAGAAGGAGCCACTAAGTTCATCAGCGTTCACGTGCGAGGCGGTAAACATGAGAAGGACTGCCTGCAGGTCGCATATGCCGTCGCAGAATCACCACTTGTTAAAACGGCCATGTTTGCCGGCGATCCGAATTGGGGTCGGATCCTAGCGGCGATCGGGCGGGCCGGCATCGATGACATGCGCATCGATGAAGTTTCGATCGCGATCTCTGGATATTGCATCGTCGCGGGCGGTTCATGCGTTCGCGATTACGAAGAATCAAAGGCGGCAGCCTTGATGAAACGCGATGAAATCGATATTTCAATCGAGATTGGGCGTGGTAGCGCGGCTGTGTCGGTATGGACCTGCGATTTTTCCTACGATTATGTAAAGATCAATGCCGAATATCGAAGCTGATCAGGCCAATCGATGTGCTCGCGAATAATTTGGAATTCATTCACGGGCAAGATGCGAAGTAATCCGGAGACGAATGCGTATCCGCTGGTGCGTGTAGCCGCGGCCGTAATTCGACGCAGCGACGGCGCCGTCCTCCTGGGGCTGAGATCACCGGGTGGCGATCAGGGAGGCTTGTGGGAGTTTCCAGGCGGGAAGTTCGAAAGCCGGGAACGCCAGATCGATGCGCTTGCGCGTGAACTTGAAGAAGAACTGGGTATTGGCATTAAGCAGGGGACGCCCTTGATTCGAGTGTTATATCAATACCCGGACAAGCGGATCGATCTGGAGATCCTCGAGGTAGCGGAGTGGAGCGGGGAACCTGTCGGCCGCGAGGGACAGCAAATCCGCTGGGTTAAGCCCACCGACCTTTCCGAAATCCATTTTCCCGCGGCGAATCTACCGATTATAAAAGCGGTTAGTTTACCGAGAACTGCGCTGATCACCCCGTCGTTGCAGACGGACGCAAGTACATTTCTTCAAAGTTTGGAACGTTGCCTCGACGGTGGTATCGAGTTGATCCAATTGCGCTTGGAACCAGGCGGCGTCGCGGAGGTCCACCGGCTCCATCGCGAAGCAGTCTCACTGTGTAATCTTTATGCCGCGAAACTGCTCATCAACGGTCGGTGCAGTGATATCCTGCACGCAGAAGCGCACGGACTTCACTTGAATGCCCGACGGCTGCTGCAGCTTTCCGAACGTCCTCTGTTTGGCGATTTCATGGTGAGCGCTTCATGCCATAACATCGCTGAATTGCAGCACGCCGAGCGCCTCGGCGTCGATTTTGTATACGTATCACCGGTACACAAAACGCAGTCTCATCCCGACCGGCAAGCACTTGGCTGGCATCGGTTGCGACAGTTCGTCCGGCGCGCGAACGTGCCTGTTTTCGCCTTGGGCGGTATGCACGCGGACGACACCCGCCTCGCGCTGCGTGCGGGTTGCCAGGGGATCGCAATGATGAGCGGTCTGTGGGATAAAGCCGATCCACGGCAAGTTCTCGATAGATGCCGCGAATCGTTACTGGCATCCGCTTACGTTGCGCGAAGTCGAATGGAATGACCCCCTATCGGACGGCCGATCCATTTCAATTGGTGGGCGCGCAATTTGTAGTACTTTAACTGCCGGGGGCGCCGATCCTCATGTTGTGATGGCGCGTACTTGTTCCAGCCGGTTTCGTGCAATATGCCGCTTAAATGCCGCAGCAATGCAGTTCGAATTCGGTGTCGCTTTTGACTTGTACCGGGCGATCCCAGGTGCCATGCTGTGTATAAAACCGTATTGTAAAGCGATGCTTCCCGCCGCTGATCTCTGGAAATTGGTCGACGGCTGGACCCATCACAACCCGCACGATCTGGCACGGCGTCGCAGAGTCGATTTGTTGCTGATAGAACCCTTTTTTGGCAATTACCGTTCTGGGGTTACTGCTGCTGCGTATCAATTTCAGGATGGTCCGGGTCGCTGTTTCAATGATTTGGAGATCATCCATCCAGGCGTTCATACGCTCGGCGCGCTCGCGAGGTTCGATATTTAGCCAGAAATGCAGGGCGGGTAGATCGAAATTGCAGGTGCCGCTGGGAATACTTATGCGTTGTCTGACCTGATTGGCAAGTTCGTCATTGCGAAGAGCATTCCCTGGCTGACAATCAGGCGACTTCAGCTTGATCAGCACGTCGTTAATCGTGGAGATCGTTATGTCTAGCGCTTCCGGGCTTACGCCAGGATTATTACGCAAGCCGTTAAAGGTCGAGATCTCGCGCTCAAGTTCCTTGATCAATTCAGCCTTGATATCCGTCCTGATCAGGTAATCGCTAACCTCAAGCATCCGCGCGAGGGCGTCACGCGCGTCCCAGGCACTACCACCGTTTATTCTGAACTCAATTCCAAAGAAAAGGTGTTCTAAACGCAGGCAATTGCGTATGCGCTCATTGAGCGGTTGTTCGTACGCTATTGGGTGACCGAATTCGGGAAATAGACAGGCCTGCTTTCCGGAATCCTCTGCAATCATTGGCGGGTCACTTTCATGCTCTCGATGCCGCAAGCTTTACGTAAGAATGATGAAGTTCTTCGACGCGATCGGCAAGTTGCACGGAATCACCGTCGTTCAGAATGACGTCGTCGGCTATTTGTAAACGTGCCTTTCGCGACGCCTGCGTGCGCATGATTGCGGCCACCTCCTGCTCTGTCAAATCGTCGCGTTGCTGAACGCGGGCGAGCTGCAGCGATTCGGGGCAATCGACGACCAGGATTCGATCGATCAACTCGTAAGCCTTACCTTCGGCGAGCAGCGGTATGCAAAGAAGGCAATAATCATCGTCGATGGCATCGACTTTCAATTCGATTCGGGCCCGTATCCTTGGATGCAGCAGATGCTCCAGGCGGTTGCGCTTGGTTTCGTCGGCAAAGACAATGCGCTTCAAGTGGGAGCGGTCAAGACGCCCTGTAGCGTCCAGTATGTCTGCACCAAAGGCGTCGACGATCTCCTCCAGGGCCGTTTGGCCCGGTTCGACGACTTCCCGGGCGACGATGTCGGCGTCGATCACCGTGCGGCCGTGGCGCCCGGCGAATTCATCGCAAACAGTTGTTTTTCCGGACCCGATTCCACCGGTGACGCCCACAATATAAGCCCGCACTAGAGGACGACCGAACCCGTGAACAATCGCGCCAGCGGCTGCTCCCAGAAAAGCGCGACAATGCCGGCCAGCGCGAGATAGGGGCCGAAGGGTATCGGTTCAGAGCGCTTGATGAAACCGGTCACGATCATCGTCACGCCGATCAGTGCGCCAAGGGCCGAGGAAATGAGGATGATGAGGGGGAGCGCCTGCCATCCCATCCAGGCGCCGAGTGCGGCCAGCAGCTTGAAGTCGCCGTAGCCCATGCCTTCCTTTCCGGTGATGAGTCTGAAGGCCCAGTAGATGCTCCACAAGCTCAGGTAACCGAGCATGGCGCCCAGAACGGCCGCCTTCAAGTCGCCGGCGAACAGCCCGAAGAAGCCAAGACCTATGCCGGCCCACAGAAGGGGGTAGGTAATGCTGTCCGGAAGCATCTGGGTGTCGAGGTCAATGACTGCAAGCGCAATGAGCGCCCACACAAATACGGCGGCCGCCAGGCTTTTGGCCAGCAGCTCAACGGTGAGCGGATCGCCGCGAACGCCGAAATGCCAGGCGGCGTAGCCGGCGGCGAGGCCGGCCAGCATTTCGATGACGAGGTAGCGTGGTGAAATCGGAACGCCACAAGGGCGACATTTTCCCTGTAAAAGGAGGTAACTGAAGACCGGAATATTGTCCCAGGCGCGGATCAGATTTTGACAATTCGGACACCGGGAACGGGGACGTATCAGATCGAACGGCTCGGAATCGGCCGCCGCGCTATCGATTTCCAGCAGGGCGCGGCATTCGGATTTCCATTCGCGTTCCATGACCACGGGAAGTCTCAGAATGACGACGTTGAGGAAACTCCCGACGAGAAGCCCGAGAGCCACCATCGCACCGACGAACAGGTACGGCTCGGAATCAAAGATAGTGACCAGGTCCATCGTTTAGCGGACCGCCGGTCCGCCGTCCCGACGGTTGGTCCGTCGACAGCCAGGCGGGCGAGACAGGCAAAAGACAGTTTGTCGGATACGCCCGCGAGCCGCCTAGATGACTTGACCCATCTTGAATATGGGCAGGTACATGGCAACGACCAGGCCGCCGATGAGGACACCGAGCACGGCCATGATCAGCGGTTCCAGCAAGCTCGTCAGCGCATCGACGGCGTCGTCCACTTCCATTTCGTACCAGTCCGCGATTTTCCCGAGCATTGTGTCGAGCGCGCCCGATTCCTCGCCGATCGCGACCATTTGGATCACCATGTTGGGAAAGATGTTGGCATCGCGCATCGCGACCTGCATTTGCGTTCCGGTGGCGACTTCGTCGCGCATCTTCATGACCGCTTCGTAGTAGACGATATTACCGCATGCGCCGGCCACGGAGGTCATCGCTTCGACCAGCGGCGTGCCGGCGGCGAACATCGTCTGCAGGGTTCTCGCGAAACGCGCGGTCGCCGACTTGTCCAGGATTTCCCCTATAACGGGCATCTTGAGCATGAACCGATCGATGAAATGGGCGAATTTCTTCGAACGCCTCATCAATTGCATGATGCCGATGACTACCCCGACGATGCCGCCAATCATGATGTACCAGCTGGATTGAAACCATTTGGACATGTTGATGACGACTTGCGTCAGTGTGGGCAGGTCCGCGCCGAATCCATCGAAAAGAGTCTGAAACTGCGGGATCACGAAGATCATGAGGATCATGGTGATGATGAAGGCAACGGCGATTACGGCGGTCGGATAGAACAGCGCACCCTTGACTTTCGATTTCAACGCCTCGGTCTTTTCCATGTACGTGGCGAGCTTGTGCAGGATATCTTCGAGAATACCCGCGTGCTCGCCGGCCTGGACCAGATTGACGTAAAGTTCGCTGAAGTATTTGGGGTGTTTCCCAAACGCTTCGTTGAGATTACCACCGGCTTCGACGTCGCCCTTGATCGTCATGATCAAATCTTGCATGGCCGGATTCTCATGACCGCGTCCGACGATTTCGAACGACTGTACCAGCGGTACGCCGGACGACATCATGGTGGCGAGCTGGCGCGAGAAAACGGTGATTTCCTTGGTTGTGATCGAGCCGCCGCTGCCGAACCAAGGCTTGGCTTTCTTTTTGACCTTGAGCGGATTGATGCCCTGGCGCCTAAGCTGTGCTTTGATGAGCGCATCGTTGCGCCCCGACATTTCGCCTTTAACCCGCTTCCCCGATTTGTCGACACCTTCCCAGGTGAACATGTCGGTCTTGACTGCAGCTTCTGCCATTGGCTTACTCCAGTGTCACGCGATTGACTTCCGCAAGACTGGTTATTGCGTCCCGAGCTTTTGCCAGCCCCGATTTCCGGATGTCCCAAATTCCTTCTTCTTGAGCCTGATCGGAAAGCTGCACCGCATTCGCGCCCTCGATTATGAGGCGACGCATGCCTTCAGAGACTGGCATGACCTGATAGATGCCTGTGCGGCCCTTGTAACCGCTGGGGCAATTAGCGCCACCGTCGCCGGGTCCGAAGAGCTTGATGCCTTCTTCGACCCATTCCTCCGGAAATCCCTCATCGAGAAGCGCTTCGGGCGGCATCTCAATGGGCACCTTGTATTTCGAATGCAGGCGGCGGCACAAGCGCTGCCCGGTGATGATATTGATGGTGGTGGCCACGGCGAACGGCTGGATACCCATGTCCTGCAGGCGGGTCAGGGTTTGAGGGCCGTCGTTGGTATGCAAGGTCGACAACACCATGTGACCGGTCTGCGCGGCCTTTACCGCGATCGAACCCGTTTCCAGATCGCGTATCTCGCCGACCAGGATGATGTCCGGATCTTGACGCAGGAATGCTTTCAAGGCCTTCGGAAACGTCATGCCCGTTTTCTCGTCAACCTGAACCTGGTTGATGCCGGCGAGGTTGATTTCCACCGGGTCTTCCGCTGTCGAGATGTTCACGTCATCCGTGTTGAGGATATTGATGCCGGTGTAGAGCGAAACCGTCTTCCCGCTACCCGTCGGTCCGGTGACGAGGAACATCCCGTAGGGTTTCGCAAGATTCTTGAGGAATTCTTCTTTTTGGTGATCTTCGTAACCGAGCTGGTCGATCTGCAGCTTCGCCGCGTCGGAATCGAGGATACGCATCACGGTTTTCTCCCCGAACAGGGTCGGGCAGGTGCTGACACGAAAGTCGATAGATTTGCTTTTCGAGAGTTTCAGCTTAATGCGGCCGTCCTGCGGTACGCGGCGCTCGGACACGTCGAGTCGCGACATGACCTTGATACGGGCGGCGATTTTACCTGCAAGCGCGAGCGGGGGGCGTGCCACGTCGGCCAGCACACCGTCGACCCGATACCGCACCCGGTAGATTTTCTCGTAGGGTTCGAAGTGGAGGTCCGAGGCGCCCTTCTTGATCGCATCCAGCAGGCACTTGTTGACGAAGCGGACGACCGGTGCGTCGTAGACTTCCACGTCGTCTTCCTGATCCGGTTCTTCGCCACCGACTTCGAGGTCGTCGAAATCTTCGAGGTCGGAATCTTCTATATCGCCGAGCCCGCCGTCGGACGCTTCGAGGGCCGTGTCGATGGCCTTGGACAGCTTCTTCCATTCGGCCACGACAGCTTCGGTGGTGCCGCCACCTATGTTGAATTTGATCTCGTCCAGCGCCTGCAGATTGGTCGGGTCGGACACCCCGATGAACACGCGATTACCGCGTTTGAACAGTGGTAAGGCCCCGTGTTTCCGAATCAAATTCTGACTCACCACCTTGACGATGTCAGGATCGATCGCGACGACGTCGATGTCGACCATGGGGACGCCGAACTCCTGGGAGGCCGCGTGAGCGATACTCTTGCTCTCGCCGAGCCCGTTTTCGACCAGGAATTGTACGAAAGGGACTTTATTCCTGATTGCGTCCTGAAACGCCTGACCCGCCGCTTCTTCTTCGAGGAACCCATCGGCGACGAGCTTGCGCGCGAGGCCGCTCAGAGGCACCCGGTTAGTTGATACCGCCATTGGCTTAAGATCATCGGTCAGTTGATACCACACAAAATGGTAGATTAATCGATGCTAAATAGCTACAGGGTGGGTGATTTCTGAGAACTGCTCGCGCTTTGAATCGCCCTATTTAGCTGATCGTCAAGCGGCGTCCGCCGCATCTGTGTCGAGTATCAGGCCGCTGTCCGCGCTATCGACGTGGATCGTGTCCCCGGGGTGATAGCGTCCTTTCAGTATCGCTTCGGCGAGAGGTGTCTCGAGCAGGTTTTGAATCGCGCGCTTGAGGGGGCGGGCGCCGTAGACGGGGTCGAATCCTGCCTCGCCCAGCTTGTCCAGCGCCGAGGGCGTAAGCTCGAGCGCCAAGTCCTGCTGCGCGAGGCGTGACCTCAGCGCCGCGATCTGGACTTCCGCGATGACGCGGATCTGATCCTGCGCGAGCGCGTGGAATACGACCACCTCGTCGATGCGGTTGATGAATTCCGGTCGGAAATGGTGGGATACAACGTCCATTACGGCATTTTTCATCCGTTCGTAATCGCCCTCGCCCGTCATATCCTGGATCGTCTCCGAGCCGAGGTTCGAGGTCATCACGATGACGGTGTTGCGAAAATCCACCGTACGCCCGTGCCCATCGGTGAGCCGGCCGTCATCTAGCACCTGCAGCAGGATGTTGAACACATCGGGGTGTGCCTTTTCAATTTCATCGAGCAATAGGACCGAATAAGGCTTGCGCCGCACGGCTTCGGTCAGGTAACCGCCTTCTTCGTACCCCACGTACCCGGGTGGCGCCCCGATCAGCCTCGCAACCGAATGCTTCTCCATATATTCGGACATGTCCACCCGGACGAGGGCGTCCTCGGAGTCGAACAGGAACTCAGCGAGGGCTTTGCAGAGTTCCGTTTTGCCGACGCCCGTCGGACCGAGAAACAGGAACGACCCGTTCGGCCGCTTGGGGTCGGACAGACCTGCGCGTGATCGTCGAATGGCGTCGGCGACGGCGCCGACTGCTTCTTCCTGGCCGACGACGCGGGCGTGCAGCGCTTCCTCCATGCGGATGAGTTTTTCGCGTTCGCCCTCGAGCATCTTGGAGACGGGTATCCCCGTCCATTGCGACACGATTTCGGCTACCTCTTCTCCAGTGACGCGGTTGCGCAGCAATTGCTGCGGTGAGTTTTCGTGATCGGTGGCGGAGCCAAGCCTTTTTTCGAGTTCGGGAATAATGCCGTATTGAAGCTCGGACATGCGGTTGAGATCGCTCGTCCGTTTGGCGTTGTCGAATTCCATGCGAGCGCGTTCCAGATCAGCCTGGATCTGATGTGTGTCCGCAAGGGCCGCCTTCTCCGATTTCCAGATCTCCTCCAGATCCGCGTACTCCTTTTCGACTTCGTCAATCTGTTTTTCCAGATCATCGAGCCGGCGTTTCGATGCTTCGTCGGTTTCCTTGCGCAGCGCCTCGCGCTCGATTTTGAGCTGAATGGCGCGTCGGTCCAGCCGATCCATACTTTCCGGTTTGGAATCGATTTCGATGCTAATACGGCTCGCCGCTTCGTCTATCAGGTCGATGGCCTTGTCCGGAAGTTGGCGATCGGATATGTAACGGTTCGAAAGGTTGGCCGCAGCGATGATTGCAGGATCGGTGATCTCCACGCCGTGGTGTACGGCGTATCGTTCCTTCAAACCCCGCAGTATCGCGATCGTGTCTTCGATCGACGGCTCTTGTACCAGCACTTTTTGAAAACGACGTTCCAACGCAGCGTCCTTTTCGACATGCTGGCGGTACTCGTCGAGAGTCGTCGCGCCAATGCAGTGAAGTTCGCCGCGCGCCAGCGCCGGTTTCAGCATATTACCGGCGTCCAGGGATCCCTCGGCCTTCCCGGCGCCGACCATGGTGTGAAGTTCGTCGATGAACAAAATGATCTGGCCGCCCTGTTTGGCGAGATCGTTCAAGACTGCTTTCAGGCGCTCCTCGAAATCGCCGCGATATTTCGCACCGGCTATCAGCGCGCCCATATCGAGTGAGAGCACGCGCTTTCGTTTCAGCGCTTCGGACACCTCACGGTTGACGATGCGCTGCGCGAGTCCCTCGACAATCGCCGTTTTACCGACGCCCGGTTCACCGATCAAAACGGGGTTGTTCTTCGTGCGGCGTTGCAGAACCTGGATGGTACGGCGTATTTCCTCATCACGACCGATCACTGGATCGAGCTTACCCTGCTCCGCGCGCTCGGTAAGATCGATGGTGTATTTTTCAAGTGCCTGGCGCTGTTCTTCGGCGTTCGGATCACCCACAGCTTCACCGCCCCGAAGACTGTCGATCGCGTCCTGCAGGTGTCCTTCTCCAGCGCCGAGTTCTTTGAGCAAACGACCGAGTTCCCCGGGATCTTGAAGGGCTGCGAGCACGAACAATTCACTTGCGATGTAGGCGTCTTTGCGCTCCTGCGCGAGTTTATCGGTGATGTTCAGTAATTTGCCCAGCGCATTGGAGGGATGAACTTCGCCCGCCGCCCCTTCAACTTTCGGCAGCCGTTCGATGTTGCGCCCGAGCTGGGAGCGCAGCTGCGAGGCGTCGACGCCGGTAGTGCTCAAGACCTGACGGACCGTGCTGCCTTCTTGGTCGAGCAGCGCAACCATCAGGTGAATTGGCTCGATGAACGGGTGATCGCGGCCAACGGCGAGGCTTTGCGCCTCGCTCAGGGCGATCTGAAACTTGTTTGTCATCTTGTCTGCTCGCATGGGTTGGTTCCTCAATTCGCTACGGCATAGCGGGTCTTAGTGTGCCGTCCCGCGAATATGCTTCATAATTCACTGGTCTTTTTCGCCCCTGGCGCCGTTGCTCGTCCTTGTGTAGAGCCCCGATACTGGGCGTCCTCGCGCCTTGTCAGGAGGAAAAATCCTGCGGGACTTACGCAAGCTATTTGCGGGACGGCGCACTAGTACACAAGTGACATATCGGGGTGGCGCCCCGCTAAATCAAGGACCTTAGCGGCTCCGTTGGTCTCTTGGGCCGGGTGCATTCAGCTGATCCCGATATCCAGGTACGAGCGCGATATCTTGCGGATTGCGACGGCAAAGGCGGCGGTTCGAAAGTCGTCGATCGCGGGGTTGCTATGCAATTCCTCACGGATCTGTTGATAGGCCAGGCGCATGGTGTCATCCAGTCCGGAGCGTACCAGGTCCAGCTCATCGGCCCCCTTCACGAGATTCCGGCGAACTGCATCTGGAATTTTCCGGTCGGTCAATTCTTCGAGTGCGTCGACGTTGTGTTGCCCGCGCATCTCATCGTAGCGGCGCTCCATACGGCCGAAACGCATGTGTGCGAGATTGCGGATCCATTCGAAATACGAAACCGTAACGCCGCCCGCATTTACGTAAGCATCCGGCAGTACGGTGATACCCTGCTTTTTGAGGATTCGATCGGCTTCGAAGGTCACGGGTCCGTTCGCCGCTTCACAGATGAGCTTGGTCCGGATCCGTTCAGCATTACCCTCGTGAATCTGCGCTTCGAGCGCAGCCGGAACCAGGATATCGCATTCCGTTTCCAATACTTTGGGGCCGTCCGCGTAATAGTCCGCATCCGGGTATCCGGTGACGCCGCCGGTTTCATTGATGTAATCGCGGACGGCCTTTATAGAAATTCCCGATTCGTTGAGCAGTACGCCATCGCGTTCGCCAATAGCGATGATTTTGGCGTCGTCTTCCTCCTCCAGAATGAGGGCCGCGTGGTAACCGACGTTGCCCAGGCCTTGCACGACGACGCGCTTGCCGCCGAGTTGGCCAGACAAACCCGCGGCCTTGACATCGTCGGCGTGTCTGAAGAATTCCCGTAACGCAAATACCGTGCCGCGACCTGTCGCTTCCTTGCGCCCGTGGATACCGCCGTGCGCAACCGGCTTCCCCGTCACGCAGGCCGAATGGTTAATGTCTTCCGGGTAAAGAACCTTGTAGGTATCCATCATCCACGCCATTTCCCGCTCACCGGTACCCATGTCCGGCGCCGGAACGTTCGTCGAAGGACTCAGAAAACCACGGCGCGCGAGTTCACGCGCGAAGCGGTGGGTAATACGCTGCATGTCGCTGCGCTCGTATTGCGAGGGATCGATCAACAACCCGCCTTTCGAACCGCCGAAGGGGACGTCGACAATGGCGCATTTATAGGTCATCAGTGCGGCCAGCGCTTCAACTTCGTCCTGGTTGACGATCGGCGCGTAGCGAATACCCCCCTTTGATGGCAGCCGGTGTGTGCTGTGCACGGCTCGCCAACCCGTGAAATTTTGGATTTTCCCGTCGATTTCAACCGGAAAGGTCACCTGCAGTACTGCGTTGCAGGCTTTGATGGCATTTGCTAGTCCTTCGTCCAGAGACAGGGCATCGAATGCCCTCATCGCCATTTGATCGACGCTCTTAGAAAACGACCACTCATGCATTGACGTCATCATGACCCCCAATCTCTGGGTTCTGGAAACCGGTTAATCGACACCGTCTCCACCGATGGATTTCACCGCGTTACGAGGACAACGGCGAATCTATTATCGAACTATCGGTTGCTCGGGCGTTCGGGTTGAATTCGCTGCGCCGCAAGGACTGGCACGCGGCCGAATAAGCCTTTTTTACGACCGGTCATTGCCGGTACGGGGATGAAGCTCGGCCGAATTTACGTCAGCGATGATATCCCTCCTCCAGAGGGAGAGCTCACGATCCCTCGATCCAAATCAAGGCTGCCATGCGGCCGGTGCGGCCGTCCCTGCGGTATGAATAGAACAGGTCGCTGCATTGATAAACACAATGGCCGTCGATATGAACGAATTCGACGCCAGCTTGTTCCAGTTGCCCGCGCGCGAGGTGCGCAAGGTCCATATACCATGATGGACCTTGCCTATCAAAGGCCGATGCCGTACCCGGATCTGCCGCGGCGAATCGGCGTCGCAAATCGGCGCCGATCTGATAGGCGCTTAAGCCAATCGACGGGCCCAGCCATGCGATGATATCGGAAGGCACGGCGGTAAATGCGTCGAGTGTCGCATCGATGACGCCGGTCTCCAGGCCCCTCCAACCGGCATGAATTGCGGCGACTTCGGTGCCGCCGCGATCGCAGAGCAGGAGCGGAACGCAGTCGGCGACCATGACCACGCATACCAGGCCCGGAGTCCGCGTTATCGAAGCGTCGGCGGATAATTTGCCCGGGTCTTCATCGATGCGCACCACGCGGTTGCCGTGCTTTTGATCGAGCCAGCAGGGCGCGTGCTGCAGACCAAGCTTTTCCTGCACTTTAGCGCGGTTGAGCGCCACGGCGGCGGGGTCGTCGCCGACATGAAGCGCGAGGTTTAGTCCTGCGAAGGGCGCCGCGCTACAGCCCCCCAGTCGTGTCGTAAAACACGCCCGGACCGCAACCGATTCGAAACATTCGGGTTCGATGAACTGCAAGGGGATATTCATGACGGCTTGTTTGCGTGCTCTGTCAGGTCTCTTTCGAGCGCTGCAATCAGCGCTGACATATCGTCCGGCAGAGGCGCTTCGAACGACATCTTTTCGTAACTGACCGGGTGCACGAACTCCAAGCGGCGTGCGTGCAATGCCTGGCGCGAAAAGCTGCTGATGCTCGTCGCCAAGCCAGCGCTGGGTGAGGGGGGCAGGCGTCGTCGTCCTCCGTATTTCGGATCTCCGGTGATCGGGTGACCGCGTGATGCTAAGTGGACCCGTATTTGATGGGTGCGTCCTGTTTCAAGCTGTACTTCGATCAACGTATGCGCGCGGAAGCGCTTCTTGACGCGAAAATGCGTAACGGCGGAGCGACCGCTGTCGGCCACCCGCATGCGGGTACGTTGACGCGGATCGCGGGTGATCGCCGCGTCGATCGTGCCACCGGCGAGGAGCACGCCGTTGACGATTGCGTCGTACAGTCGGGATATCTCCCGCCGTGACAAGGCGCGCACCATTGCCTGATAATTTGCAGAATCGCGGCCGACCACGAGCAGACCGGAGGTGTCCTTGTCGATGCGATGGATCAATCCCGCGCGAGGCAGTGCCGCCAGCTCCGGAAAGACGGCCAGCAGGCCATTCACGAGCGTGCGGTCAGGGTTGCCCGCGCCCGGGTGAACGACAACGCCAGACGGCTTGTCGACGACGATCACGGCGTCGTCGCTATAGACGACTTCAAAGCGGACCGGTTGTGGGCGATTATCCATGGACGCTTCGAACGCGGCGACGAATTCTATCTTGTCGCCGAATTTCACTTTGCGGCTCGGGCGGCCCGCCTGCGCGAGGTTCAGCGTGACCAGGCCATTTTCTATCCACTGTTTTATTGCCGTGCGCGAATATTGGGAGAATAGGCTGGCCAGTGCCTGGTCGAGCCGTTGACCGGCGAGTGCTTCGGGGATCTGGGCGGTGTGCCGCTTGTGAGCACTTTCAACCATTCAGGATGTTCCGGCGATAGGTAGCACGGTCACGCTCGACGGTTTTGAAGGTCCAAGTATCAACCGCTTCAATGCGCGTGCAGAGTGCGATCATTGCCCAAACTCGCGAGGCTTTAATGTGCTGAGACCCACCCGCATCCGGTCAAGCCGATAAGCGCCGTTCGTTGCGTTATCGAAATTCGAGCCTCTACAATAGAGCCCCTCAAACCGTGCCGCCGCTGAATTCATGCTGGAATTTTACGCTACATGAACGCCAACCGAATCACCAAGCTCTGCCGCCTCCTATTACTGCTGGCCCTCGCCGGGAGTGCAGGCTGCGGGTATTTCCAGAGCCAAAGTCACAAGGACCGAGAGGAGGAGAAGTGGCCTGAAGACCGTTTGTATTACGCCGCGAAGGACAGGCTCGATTCAGGATCCTGCGAGGGCGCGATCGAATATTACGAAAAGCTTCAAACGCGCTATCCGTTTGGCGTGTATACACAGCAGGCGCAGCTCGAACTCTCGTACTGCTACTATCGCACGGACGACCCGGGGCAGGCTATCGCCACGATCGACCGGTTCATCAAGCTTTATCCGTCGCACGCGCACATGGCCTACGCTTTCTATCTGCGGGGCTTGATCAATTTTGGCCGCGGCAAGGGCCTGACCGCGCGCTGGCTGCCGAAGGATCCCTCGCAGCGCGATCCGGGTGCTTCGTTGCAATCCTTCCAGGACTTCGGAGAGTTGATCCAGCGCTTTCCCGACAGTGTCTACGTAGAGGACGCACAATTCAGGATGCGGCACTTGAGGAACATACTTGCGCAGCACGAAGTCAACGTCGCAAACTACTACATGCGTCGTGGTGCTTTCGTTGCGGCGGCGAATCGGGCGCGATACGTCGTTGAGAACTATCAGCAAACGCCGGCGATGCCCGAAGCGCTGGTTCTTCTCGCCAAGTCATATAAGGTTCTCGACCTAAATGACCTCGCGGGCGACGCGCTCAAGGTGCTCGAACTCAACTACCCGAATCATCCCGGCGTCGAGGAAGTCAAGGCCACCGTGGTGCGTTGAGAAAGAAGGGGTCAAGTCTTTACTTGACCCCTTCTTTCTTCTTTCTCACAATGGTTCGTGTTCGGTGTATCGCGAGGTGATCGGGAAGCGCCGATCTCGACCGAACGCTCTCCTGCTGATGCGGACACCGGGCGCCGCTTGACGGCGCTTGTACTCGTTGCGATCCACCATCGTCGTGACTCGCTCGACCGTGTCGATATCGAATCCTTTCTCCGAAATTTCGCGCGGCGTCATATCGGCCTCGATGTAATATTCGAGGATGGGGTCGAGAACCCCGTAGGAAGGCAGCGAGTCCGAATCCTTTTGCCCCGGTGCGAGTTCCGCCGAAGGTTCACGTTCGATAACGCGGGTTGGAATGACGACGCCCGATTGATTGCGCCATTTCGCCAGCCGGTACACTAATGTTTTCGGAATGTCCTTCAGCGGGGCGAATCCCCCCGCCATGTCGCCGTAGAGCGTCGCGTAGCCGACCGACATCTCACTCTTGTTACCGGTTGCAAGCACGATGCGACCGGTAGCGTTCGAGACCGCCATCAGAATGACCCCCCTGCACCGCGCTTGGATGTTTTCGGCTGTCACGCCGCCACTTTCGTCGAGTACGTCGGCAAGCGTCGCAGTAAATGCGCCGACTGGTTCTTCAATTGGCACGATCTTACATTCGCAGCCGAGCAGTTCCGCCTCTTCACGCGCATCCTCGACGCTCATCGGTGCGGTGTATTTCGATGGCATTGAAATCACCAATACCTGCTCCGGACCCAGTGCGTCCACTGCGAGAGTGAGAGTCAAAGCCGAGTCGATCCCGCCCGACAAGCCCAGCACGCAACCGTCGAAACGGTTCTTGTGAACGTAATCCCTTATACCCAGGACCAACGCCTGGTAAACGGATTCTTCCAGGCCCGGGAGTTGCCGAACCGGACCGCTAATGGAGAGCTTGCCGTCATTCCGGGATACCTTGAGTTCTACGAGTTCTTCGTCGAAGACACCCGCTTGTGCCGCAAGCTCGCCGCTGGCGGTGAGCGCGAATGACCCGCCGTCGAAGATCAACTCGTCCTGTCCGCCAACCGTATTCACATATGCGATTGGCAGATCCCCCGCCCGGGCGGCCGCGCTTACAACGTCGATCCTTTGCGCATGCTTGTCGAGACGGTAGGGGGACGCATTCAGGTTGCAAATCATCTCTGCACCCGCATCGCGTGACTGCTGGGCGATCCCGGGTGACCAGATGTCTTCGCAAATCGTAATGCCCAGCCTGATTGTTCCGATTTCGACGACGGTTGCCTGCGAGCCGGCGACGAAATAACGTTTTTCGTCGAATACGGCGTAGTTCGGCAAGTGCTGCTTGCGGTAATTCGCAACCCGTTCTCCTTCGAAAAGGACTGCGCAACTGTTGTAGAGAGATACCCCTACGGCTTCCGGATAGCCGACCAGGATATGAACGCCGCGGGCAGCGGCCGCTATTTCGTCGAGCGCAAGCTTGACCCGGCGATGCAGTCCCGGCCGGAACAAAAGATCCTCAGGCGGATATCCAGTCACGGCCAGTTCCGGAAAGACCACGACCTCGGCATGCAATTCGTCACGCGCGCGCTCACTGACGGCGAGAATCTTTCGGGTATTGCCGTTGATGTCACCCACACAGAAATTGCACTGAGCCAGCAATAGACGGAGTTGTACGGTCATGGGTCCGGAAACGCCTATTTAGTGTTCGTCCAGAAAGAATAACTCTCGCCAAGACACAAAGATCGCAGAGTGATAAGCAATGGTTATTAAAATTATACGAGCTGATTTCTGGGCGTCTTTGCGAGAAAAATATCGACGTTTGTAGATGGATACGATTTCGGGGTGTCGAAGAACCGGGTATTTCAACGGGCGTTCAGGCTTTGAGGGCCCTGGCCATGGCCAAGCCCATATCCGCCGGCGAACGCACGGTGTGAACGCCGGCCTTTTCGAGCGCCGTGTATTTATCGTCAGCTGTACCCTTGCCGCCCGAGATGATGGCGCCGGCGTGACCCATCCGCTTTCCCGGCGGCGCCGTGACCCCGGCAATGTAACCGACGACGGGCTTGGTCACGTGTTCGCTGATGTAGATCGCAGCCTCTTCCTCTGCGGAACCGCCGATCTCGCCGACCATGATGATCCCCTCGGTTTTCGAGTCCTGCTGAAAAAGCCTCAGACAGTCGATGAAGTTCATACCGTGGATCGGATCTCCTCCAATGCCGATGCAGGTACTCTGTCCCAGATTCGCCATCGTAGTCTGGTGAACCGCTTCGTAGGTCAAGGTGCCCGATCGCGAAACGATGCCCACACGCCCAGGCAGGTGAATTGCCCCTGGCATGATTCCCATTTTGCATTCGCCGGGCGTGATGACGCCGGGGCAATTGGGGCCGATGAAGTACACGTCATCGCGCGCCGAAATGCTCGCTTTCACCCGCAGCATGTCGAGCACAGGTATTCCTTCGGTAATGCAGGCAATGACGCGTATTCCCGCATTCGCCGCTTCGACGATCGCGTCGGCGGCGAACGGCGGCGGTACGAAGATCATCGTCGCATCGGCACCGGTTTCGCGCACTCCATCGGCAACCGTATCGAACACCGGAAGATCGAGATGTTTGCTGCCGCCGCGTCCGGGCGTCACTCCACCGACGATCTTAGTGCCATATTCGATCGCCTGCTCGGCATGAAATGTACCCTGCTTGCCGGTGAACCCCTGCACGAGAACGCGCGTGTTGCTGTCAACCAGAATTGACATCAGTTTTTTCCTCCAACGGCCGCCGCGGCCTTTTTCGCGGCGTCGGCCAGGTCGTCGGCGCTCGTGATCAAAAGTCCGCCGTCGGCCAGCAGTTTCTTGCCCTCATCGACGTTCGTTCCTTCGAGACGAACGACGACCGGAACGCTGACGCCGACTTCCTTAATCGCGTTGACAATGCCTTCGGCAATAAGGTCGCAGCGGACGATCCCACCGAAGATGTTAACGAGGATCGCTTCGACTTTGTCGTCGGATAGGATGATCTTGAAAGCTTCCGCGACGCGTTCCGCCGTCGTATCGCCACCCACGTCGAGAAAGTTCGCGGGCTCCGCGCCGCTCAATTTGATGATGTCCATGGTCGCCATGGCGAGACCCGCGCCGTTAACCATGCAGGCAATGTTACCGTCTAGCGTCACATAACTCAGGTCGAATTCCTTTGCGCGCCTTTCCTTATCATCTTCCTGGCTTGCATCCCGCCATTGCGCTATTTCTTGCCGGTATAAGGCGTTGTCGTCGACGTTGATCTTTGCGTCGAGTGCGCACAGCGAACCATCGGCCAAGATGGCGAGGGGGTTAATCTCGACGAGGCTTAGGTCGCATTCGTTGATCAACCGATAAAGTCCGTGCAGGATGGCTTGTAACTGCTTACGCTGAGCCGCGTCCATCGCAAGTGCAAATGCGATTGTGCGGCATTGAAAATCCTGCAAGCCGAGTACCGGATCGACCATTACGGTGACGATTTTCTCGGGCGTAGTAGCCGCGACTTTTTCGATGTCCATGCCCCCTGAGCGCGAGGCCATGAAGGCGATACGCCGACTGGTCCGGTCAATGACCGCGCCGAGGTATAGTTCGTGTGCAATGTCGGCCGCCGCCGATATCAAAACGCAGTTGACGGGTTGTCCATCGGGCGCCGATTGTTTGGTGATGAGTTGTGAACCGATGAGGGATCGAGCGGCATCTTCGAGTTCGGACAGATTTCGGGTGAGCTTGACCCCGCCCGCTTTGCCGCGGCCGCCGGCGTGAACCTGCGCCTTCACCAACCAGGCGTCGCCGCCCAGCTTGCGCGCCTGTTCAACGGCTTCGGCGGCGCTGTGGGCGACGTCGCCGGCGGCCACAGGTACGCCGTATTCAGCAAATAGCTGCTTTGCCTGATACTCGTGAAGATTCATTCTTTCCCCTTTCTGTCACGGCGTGTTCGACATAGCAAACTCGTCATCAATATTTTTAGTGCACCATCCCACGAAAAACTTTCATAATTCGCTGGTCTTTTTCGTCCCCAGCCGCGCTCGTCTTTGCGTAGAGCCCGCTACGCGGCGTCCTCGCGCCTTGCCAGAAACGAAAAATCCAGCGCGACTTACGCAGCTTTTTTAACCGACGGCACACTAGGAACCTCTGAATAAGTCATGGCACACTTGCTTGGCGCCTGAAATCGCGGAGCCTTAGGTTACGAATCTTGCCAATAGTCCTCGCTATGACCTGCGATTCGTGCCTTGATCTGCACGATTTCGTGCACCATTCACACGCACCATGACTTATTCAGAGGTTCCTTTAGTCTTGAGTCAGGCGGTGCGACGGGTGAACATACGCGCAAATGGAATATGATTTTCAGGATTCCAGTATGGCGCGTCTAGCGTGTATTGTCATGGTCGCTCAAGCTACTGTCAAAGCGCTTCCCTTACGCGAAAGAGCGAACTGACTAATGCTTGTTCGAGTCATCATTGCGGTTCTTTTGTTCATTTGCCTGGTGGCGGTTTTGCGCCAGGTTAGAACGATGAAGAAATCGGTTGAACGCCCTCGTTTCGTCGAGGCCAAGACTGCTCGCTGTGCCCGTTGTGGGGTCTGTTTTCCGTCCGTCGAAGCCATCACGCGCGACGGACGCGCGTACTGCTCGCCGGTGCACTCCGCGCAAGATCAGGAAACGTGATGGACGCGCCGACAGCGTCTTACGCGGAAATATCCCATCGCGCGGTGCAGGCGAATTGGAATGCCCTGCGGTATTACAATTTCTATCGGATTGTCATATCCGGACTCTTTGCCGCTCTGAGCATGATCGGAAAGCTGCCGCCCAACCTGTCCGATCCCGACGCGCGTCTGTTCACGGTCACGTCAATGATTTACGTCGTGCTTGCCGCGACTGCTCAAATCGTGGTCGAACAGCAGCGATACGAATACCGACACCAGGTATACGGCATGGTTCTGGTTGATATTGTCGCCATCATGCTGCTGATGCATGCGGCGGGAGGCGCGGCGAGCGGTATCGGTATGCTGATGCTGGTTTCCATCGCCGGGGCATGCGTGCTTGCGTCCGGGCGCACCGCAGTGTTCTTCGGTGCGCTCGCCAGCTTTGCGTTTCTCGGGGAGACTGTTTTCGGGGCGGTTTATCTCGATTATTCGAGCGCCAACTATACTCAGGCAGGGCTGCTGGGCGCCGCCTGCTTCGGTACCGCGATACTCGCATCAGCGCTGGCCGAACGCGCGCGACGAAGCGAAGCGCTCGCTGAAGAGCGAGCGATCGACATCGAAAATCTTTCCTTGTTGAACGAGCACATCGTGCGGCGCATGCGTGCCGGCATCATGGTCCTGGACAAAGCGTCGAACGTCGTCTTACTGAATGACGCGGCGGCGGAAATTCTCGGGCGTGATGCGGAGGAATCGAGGCGCGAACTGCGAGATGTGTCCGAACCGATGGAACAAGCTTACCGGACCTGGCTGCGGACCGGCGAGAATCCGGAAACCACCATTACGGGGAGAGGGAGCATCAATGCACTGGTGTCGTTCACAGACCTCGGACCCGGTAAACGCGGTCAGCTTGGGACGCTCGTTTTTCTGGAGGACGCCGCCGAAACGCGTCAGAGGGCGCAGCAATTGAAGCTTGCTTCGCTCGGACGGTTGACGGCGAGCATTGCGCACGAAATCCGCAACCCTCTTGGTGCGATCAGCCATGCCGGTCAGCTTTTGTCCGAATCGCCCGCCATCCTGCCGGAAGATCGGCGCCTGACGGATATCATCAGCGAACATACGCAACGCGTTAATTCGATCATAGAAAACATCATGATGATCGGGCGGCGTAAGGACGTCGTGACCGAGAGTTTCGAATTGCGACCGTGGTTGCAGCATTTCCGTGACGAATTGCAGGAACGCTTCGACTTGGGCGAGGAGGACCTGGACGTCCATTGGTTGGACGATACGGTCATTGTCACCATGGACAAAAGCCAACTGCATCAAGTGATGTGGAATCTGTGCGAGAACGGACTTAGATATGCCCAAACAGCGCCGCGATTGAAATTCGAAGCCGGATTCAATAAATCCAATGGCCGGCCGTTCCTAGATGTCGTCGATTCGGGGCCCGGCCTGGACGATGCGATCGCCGACCGCTTGTTCGAACCGTTCGCCACACAGGGAGCGAACGGCACCGGATTGGGCCTGTATATTGCCCGCGAATTGTGTGAATCCAACCAGGCTTCGCTGTGGCTGGAAAACCGTGATCATGGCTGCCGCTTCCGAATCATGTTCGCGCCGCCCGCCAAGCAGCAGAGATTTGGTGAAGTATGAGCGAACACCGCGCTTTGATAGTCGACGATGAACCCGACATTCGTGAACTGCTCGCGATAACTCTCGGCCGTATGGATATCGACTGCGAGGCGGCTGCGGATATTGCCCAAGCCGAGCAACTTCTGGAATCGAACTCGTTCGATCTGTGTCTGACCGACATGAAACTGCCTGACGGTAACGGTCTCGATCTCGTGGCCTTCGTGGCGCGCCGGTATCCCCACATGCCGGTCGCCGTCATCACCGCACACGGCAACATGGAGACGGCGATAACAGCTCTCAAATCAGGAGCGTTTGATTTCGTCACAAAACCGGTGGATCTCCTGGACCTCCGCAACTTGGTTTCCCAGGCGCTCAAGCTCAGCGGATCGCCCCGCTCGCCTTCGCTCGCCTTGATCGGCAACTCTGCTGCGGTTGGACAACTGCGGGAAACGATTGCGAAGCTCGCCCGAAGTCAGGCGCCCGTGTATATCGGCGGTGAATCGGGTACCGGCAAGGAACTGGTCGCGCGTCTGATCCACGAACAAGGCCCGCGGGCTATGGCGGCTTTCGTCCCCGTGAACTGCGGAGCGATACCGACGGAACTCATGGAAACCCAATTATTCGGCCACAAAAAGGGCAGTTTTACGGGCGCCGTCGCCAACAAGCAGGGCCTGTTTCAAGCGGCGGATGGTGGAACCCTGTTTCTCGACGAAATTGCGGAATTACCGATCCATATGCAAGTCAAGTTATTGCGCGCGATCCAGGAGAAACGCATCAGGCCGGTCGGTGCCGAAGAGGAAATGGCGGTCGACTGCCGCATCTTGTCGGCAACGCACAAGAATCTCAGCGGCTTGGTTGATTCCGGAGAGTTTCGCCAGGATCTTTATTACCGCATCAATGTCATCGAGATAGCAGTGCCGCCGCTGCGTGAACGGCCGGACGACGTCGCGCTTCTCGTCGACCATTTCCTCGCGGCTCGAAGCGAGGAATTCGGCGTGTCGATCCCGGTCCTCGATCCGAGCGCTCACGCCGCACTCAAGGCCTACGGGTTTCCCGGCAATGTCAGGGAACTCGAGAATATTCTTGAGCGCGCCATGACGCTGTGCGAGCAAGACACGATCAGGCCCGAGGATCTGCGCCTGCCGGGTGCCCGCCAGACGGCGCCCGCGGAGGCGGAGATCGACGCCGATGGAGAGCTTCAGAGCTATCTCGACGATGTCGAGCGCAGACGCATTCTCGAGGCCCTCGAACAAACCCGCTGGAACAAGACCCGGGCCGCCAAGCAGCTCGGCATCAGCTTTCGGGCACTGCGCTACCGGCTCCAGAAGCTTGATATCGAGAAACACTAGCCGGTTTCGGGAGTCCGCTGGGGGTGACGCTAGACGTCACTTTCTGACGTTTCTGCGTTTGATCCCGCACGTAACTTGGATCTTGCATGGCTAGTGTAGGAGGCTTAAGTGCAGTGGCGAGACGCTTCTCGACGAATCGGGCAAAGCTGGCACGAAACCTGCTCCCCTCCGGCGCACGGGTAAAAGCAACAAATGCTGTCCCACTGGATTTTAAATCATGGCGGATCCCGAATGCGGGCCCGCTGCAAACACCGTCGAAGTGAATTTGAAGGAGACCTCGCATGAAGAAACAACAAGGCTTTACGCTCATCGAGCTGATGATCGTGGTCGCGATTATCGGCATCCTGGCGGCGGTAGCCATTCCCGCTTATCAGGATTATATCGTTCGCGCCAGGGTTACCGAAGGCTTGAGCCTCAGCACGGCCGGTAAGACAGCCATATCGGAATATTTCTCCAGCCAAGGAACCCTCCCGACCAACAATACCCAGGCGGGTCTTGCTACGTCGGAAGATATCAGCGGCAACTCCGTCGATAACGTCAATGTAGACAGCGACGGCAATATCGTCATTACGTTCTCGACACCTGCGATCTCCGGTTCGACGCTCCAGCTGAACCCGAGCACGGGTGCCGGTAAGGTCGTATGGGATTGCTCGATTGGTGGCAACCTCGAAGCTAAGTATCGTCCCTCTTCTTGCCGCGGTTAATTACGGGGTATAACTGGATAGAAAGCACGCTGCGGAAACGCAGCGTGCTTTTTTTATACCCGCCTGAACGTCAATGGCGCTGAGACCAGCGCTTCCCTTTCTACTCGTGGCAATTCTTGCTGCGGGCGTCTACGTTCCAGGTATCGGCGGCGGCTTTGCTTTTGATGACTATTTCGCGATCGTCCTGAACGACGAACTCGATATCGATCCTGCTCGGCCGAGCACCTTGCTCGATGCCGCTTTCTCATCGACCTCAGGCCCCCTCAAGCGTCCGGTGGCAATGCTGTCGTTCGCGGCGAACCGCACGTTTACGGGAATCGATCCCGTCCCGTTCAAACTGACGAATATCGCGATCCACGTCGTCAATGCAGTACTCGTGCTGATGTTGTTGCAGCTTATTTGCGCCGCATTGACCCCGTCTTCGCGTTCCGTGAGCGCCGCAGTGGCCTGCGTGGCCGCGGCTCTGTGGGCGGTGCATCCGCTCAATCTGACTTCGGTACTCTATGTGGTGCAGCGCATGACGAGCCTGTGCAGCACATGGATGCTGATCGCGCTCGTGTTATACGCGGCGATTCGCGTACGGCAGATTCAGGGCCGTCGTGTTGCGGGTTTCTGGTGGATGGCGGTCGCGGTGAGTTGGGCTTTGGGTTTGTTGACCAAGGAGACCGCGATATTGCTGCCCTTGTACGCCCTTGTCCTCGAATACTCTATTTTTCGTTTCGAGGCGGGAAGCCGGCTGCAACCGATTTACCGGAGAGCGATCATTGCCGGAACGTTTGCGGTGGCGGCAATCCTGATCTTTGCACCCGATGCGCTGCTCAGCGGCTACGCGGGCCGAAGCTTTTCGCTGGCCGAGCGGCTCATGACCGAGGCCCGCGTACTGATGTTCTACCTGCGCCTGCTCCTGGTCCCGGAGCTGTCCAGATTCGCGTTGTTTCACGACGATTTTCAGATTTCGAGAGGCCTTCTCGACCCCCCTTCGACAATCCTGTCGCTCGCCGTGCTGGCCGCTTTGGTGGTGGCCGCGTTTACGACGCGGCGGCGCTACGTCGCGTTTGGCATCGGCTGGTTCTTGGTGGGGCACTTTCTGGAATCGACCCTTTATCCCCTGGAGCTCATACACGAGCATCGCAATTATCTTCCAGCAATCGGGTTGGTATTCATGCTGGTCGCCACCGCGGCCGAATGGCTAGCACGGTGGCGCCGGCGAGGCAGCCGTCTGCTCGTCGCTGCTGCAGCCATAGCCGTCTGCGGCGGCGTTACCTCGATGCGCGCGTCGATCTGGTCGGACCCGGACGATCAAATCGAGTTCGAAGTGCTGCATCACCCGCAGTCGGCGCGTTCGCTCTACGAACTCGGACGGGTGCGGCTGGAGCGCGGTGCTGCCGACGGTGATCGTTTTCTCCGTCAGTCGGGTGTCGAGGCCATGGAACGGGCGGCGGAACTCGCGCCGATACCTACCCTGGCATTGACGGCCTTGATCAGTTCGGGGGTCGACGATGGAGATGGCGCGCGGATCGAGCGCGTACTCGCGGCCTTGCGCAAGGAAGACCGCGATGTCGTCCGCATCGGATTATTCCGGCATTTCGTCAAGTGCCAGGCTTACGGACGATGCACTCCGGCGCCCGACGCCGTGCGGGATCTGATCGAGGCGATCCTCGGCGGGCCGCCGTTAACGGATGGCGCGCGCCAGCAGCTCCTCGAATGGCTCGCGATCTATTACATACAAGTGCTCGGAGATGCACCGGCCGCGCTCGGAATACTCGAAGAACTCGCCTCGAAAACGACGGCCTCCTATTTCACCCGCGCGCGTTTCGCGGAGGCTTTGTTCGGGGTGGGCAAAACACGCGAAGCGGCACGACTCGCGCGGCAGGTGAGGAGTAGCTTGCCATGGAAAACGGTGTTTACACAGCGGCCTTTGCGGCGCCGGCTCAAAGTACTGATGAATTCCGTGGTAGAAGATGCCTAACTCGCATTACCCCTCGAAAATTGGCAGTCCGACGTTCGGTCTGGCGCTCGGGTGCGCGGTCTGTTTCGTACTCTATCTGCCCGCGCTGTCCGGTCCGCTCCTACTCGACGACACGACCGTATTGGGGCCGCTGCTCGAGGGGGACGCGGCGGATCACGGGTGGTTGACCCACCTGTTCAATGACAGCGGACCGCTAGGACGTCCTCTCGCGATGGCGACCTTCGCCGCGAACGCAGCACTCAACGGCGATGGCCTTTGGTACTGGAAAGCAACCAACGCCCTGATTCATACGGCCATCGGGGTTGCGCTGTTTATGCTTTTCGCGGAGCTGTTTTACGCCTGCGGAAGTACGGTGCGGAGCGCGCGCGCCGTGGCCTTATTCGGTGCGCTGATATGGCTTGTTCACCCGCTGCATGTGAGCACGGTGATGTACACAGTACAACGCATGACACAGCTGTCCGCCCTGTTCTGTGTGCTCGGCATGTTTGCCTACGTACGGGGCCGGGTCGCTTATACGGAAGGACGGCGTCACGGTTTTGCCATCTGTTCGGCGTTCTTCGTGTTCACACCGCTGGCGGCGCTGTCCAAGGAGATCGGGTTGTTGCTGCCGCTGTTCTTGGCGGCGATCGAATGGACCGTGTTCGCTAATTCCAGACGCGAACGGCCGCAGTGGCTGGTGTGGATTTTCGTCGCCGGCTTGCTCGCGCCCTACGGTGTCGCCGCAGCGCTCATACTGAGCGACATCCAGAAGCATGTCCTCGGCGCCTACGCGATCCGCGACTTCACGCTCGTAGAACGCCTGCTGACCCAGCCACGCGTCCTGGTCAGCTACCTGCAATGGATCATTGTGCCCAGGCAGGGCGATATGGGTTTCTATCACGACGACATCCGGGTCTCTCAATCGTTTGCCGGCGAACCCGATACCATCGCCGCCGTCGCGGCGCTTGCCTTGATGTTCGCGGGGGCGTACTTGCTGCGGCCGCGGGCGCCCCTCGTCACCCTCGGCATCCTCCTATTCTTCCTTGGCCAGGCACTCGAGTCGACGCTGTTCGGGCTTGAATTGATGGTTGAGCACCGCAATTATCTACCTGCGGCGGGTATCGTCCTGAGCGGATGCGGCGTGGCGGTCAAGATCAATGAGCACCGGCTCGCAGCACTCGGCGGAATGGCAATCGTGTTGGTTTTCGCCGGCGCGACCTCGCTTCGCGCACAACTCTGGGGCGAGGAGGGTGGGCTTTATCGAGCATTCTTGCAAGCACACCCCACGTCGGTTCGTGCGCGCGTAAGCTTGGCAGAATGGCAAACCGTGCGCGGCGATTTTACCGGCGCGCTTGCGACCCTGGATGGACCGGAATCTATCGCCTTGTCCGTCCACGGATTACGCGTACAGTGCGCGCGCGACGGCAGCACCGGCAACGACGCCGCCCGGGTGTTCGAGGCCGTCGGCGAAACTCGGATTCTCAGTAACTTCACCGTCGACACGCTCATTTTTCTGGCACGCCAGGCTCTCGACGGACACTGCGTCCTGAACCAGGAGCGCTTGAGTCGAGCCATTCAGGCGGCAGCCGAGCGGCCGATTCCAGCAGCACTCGGGTATCGATCCTATATCTACGCTGCTCTTCTGCGCCATCGCCTGGACGACAGTCGGGGTGCCCGCGAAATGATCAAAAAGGCGGCTGCGAGCGATCCCCTTGATCCGTTTCCCTGGTATCTGCTTGCGGAATGGGCCGCCGACGCGCGCGATCTGGACTCGGCGCGAAGCTTTTTGCTTGAAGCGAGAAAAAGGGCCGCCGCCGATCGCCGCGATTACTCGGGCATCGACGAGGCAATCGCGGAGATAATCGACCCCTGAAAGGAGAAAGAGGGTTCCGTGCGACATCGACCGGCCGCACGGCGCCAGGTGAGAAATCCGGCCTGAACTAGGCGTGTCCGGCCGACTGAATTAAAATCTTTTGTGCCGTGAATCCAGCTCAGTGTGAATCGTTCCGAGGACGCTCGTCGTTTTCGCGCTCGGATCCTTCGAGTTGCCTGCGGACCAGGTGCCGTTCAAAATCCGCGTCCTTGTAATGCAGGGCCGAAACCAGTTCGGCGAGTACGCCGATCAGGAGGATCATGAGCGCGGACAGGAGCACCAGGGCGGACATGTTAGTGAACCGGTTAAACAAGGTGTAGGTGTAGGCGTAATAGCTGGCGCCGGTAGCGAACAGAAGCAGGCTCACCGGCAGAAACAGGCGCATCGGTGAGAACAATGCTCCGATCTTGATGATGATCACCACGAAGCGAAGCCCATCCTCGATGATCCTGACGTGACTGCGTCCGCCGCGCTGACGCGCTTTAATGGGAATATATGCAACGGGCAACCCGGAGCGGAAAAACGCCATCGTGCAAGTTGTCGGATACGAGAAACCGTTCGGAAATAGATACAAGAAGCGCCGGAAATGGCGCGCCCGCGCGGCACGGAATCCAGAGGTAAGGTCGTCAATCCGGCGACCGGTCATATATGAAGCCATCCGGTTATAGGTGTAGTTAGCGAGGCGCCGACCGAGCGAAGCGTGCGTGTTCCATGATCTTGCGCCGACCGCCATGTCATATCCGAGCTCAAGCTTTTCGATCAGCGATCCGATGACACCCGGATCATGCTGCCCGTCCGCGTCCATGAAAACAAGGATGTCCCCCGTCGCATGCCGGGCGCCGGTTTTCACGGCAGCCCCATTGCCCATGGAGTAGGGGTGGGCAACACGCCGCGCGCCGAATTCCGCGCATATTTCCTCCGTATCATCGGTGCTGCCGTCATCGACGACGATCACCTCTGCATCCGGGTACAGATGTCGGATCTCCGGCAACAGCGCTCGCAGATTCGAGGCTTCGTCTTTCGCGGGGAGAATGATGCTGACCGAATCGTTCATTTGATGTGCAAAGTCCGAAGAGCCGCCATGACCGTTGCGCAGGCAGGCGGAAATCTCCGTTATTCGCGTGCCCCATCCGGATTCGTCAAAAGTGCCGTAAAGCCCGCCGCGGGCGCTGGCTTACTCATGTGATGGCGGCTTGTGCGGCGCGCTGGTGCGCTAGAACCGTGAGGATCTGGCGGAACAATTTCGGATTGGCGGCGACGATATCGCCGCGCTCCACATGCGCGTTTCCACCTTCGGTATCGCCCACCAGGCCACCGGATTCCTGAATGAGCAAACTTCCGGCCGCGACGTCCCATGGTTTCAATCCGAATTCCCAAAATCCATCCAGACGTGCGCAGGCGACATAGGCGAGATCGAGCGCGGCAGCGCCGGCCCGACGCACGTCGGCGCAATGATCCAGCATGTGGCCCAACGAATCCAGGCAGGCGCGCAATTCGGATTTGCGCCTGACGGCAAAACCCGTCGCCAGCAATGCATTGTCCAGCTGCAGGCACCGCGCGACCCGCATGCGATGTCCGTTTAACTGGGCACCGGCGCCGCGGCTCGCGGTGAAAAGCTCATCACGCATCGGATCGTAGATCACGGCTTGATCCAGGCGTCCCTTGACGGTCAAAGCGATCGATACGGCAAACTGCGGGTAGCCGTGCAGGAAATTCAAGGTGCCGTCGAGGGGGTCGATGATCCACACGTGGTCTGACTGCCCCGAGCTTCCCGATTCCTCAGCGAGTATCTGGTGGTCCGGATAGGCGGTGCTCAAGGTATCGACGATCGCCGACTCAGCATCCCGATCGACTTGCGAAACGTAGTCGTGGTGACCCTTGCGCTCGAATTTGACCTCGTCGAGCCGCCGATGACCCCGCACGATGACGGTACCGGCGCGGCGCGCGGCGCGTACTGCGATGTTGAGCATGGGGTGCATGCAACGATCCGGCGATTAGAATAGGCGGGATTCTACCTGATCAACGGCGACACTCCTTGGGCCAAGCAGGAACATCATCAAACCCGGATCTGTTATTGCACGGTGTACGAGTCGTGCTCGTCGGTACAACGCATCCGGGCAACATCGGTGCGAGCGCACGTGCGATGAAAGCAATGGGTCTCGCCCGCCTGCACCTGGTGTCACCATCTATGTTTCCCTCCGCCGCGGCCACCGCCCGTGCGGCCGGAGCTGATGACATTCTGGCCGCGGCAATCGTCCATGAATCCTTGGACCAGGCGCTAGAAGGTTGCATGATTGCTTTTGGCACGACGGCGCGCGATCGCCGAATCGGGTGGCCGACGCTGACCCCGCGGGAAGCTGCCGGCGAGATACTGCGATCAGCAACGGTCGGCGATACGGCCGTCGTTTTCGGGCGTGAGCGATCGGGCCTGTCCAACGAGGAACTCGATCGGTGCCAGCGCGCCGTCTGGATCCCGACAGTGGACGGATTCCGCTCACTCAATCTGGCGCAGGCGGTTCAAATTCTCGCTTACGAACTGCACTTGGCTGCGGAGCGATCGGATGATCCGGCGCCCCACCGCGGTGCTCTGAAAGGCGGCGACCGCCTCGCTGCGGCGGAGGAATTGAACGGTTTGCAGGCGCACATCCTGCAGGTCATGGAAGTGGCCGCATACCACGATCCCGAACGGCCAAAACTGCTTGAGCGCCGTTTGCGCCGCCTGATGAACCGGGCCGGCCTGCTGCATAGCGAAGTGCAGATCCTGCGGGGATTTCTCGCGGCGGTCGAAACGGGACTTGGCGCCGTTCGCAAAGATTGAACCGCGACTCTCCCCCGCGTTCGCCGCGGGCCGGATTAGCGCAAGCTGCCGCCGAGCTGCACGCCGCGTTCGCCCTGGGTGACTTCTCCCAACTCGAAGACATTTTCACCGGATTGAATGAGTGACCGCGAAACTGCGTCCACATCGCCGCGCGGCACGATGAGAACCATTCCTATACCGCAATTGAAGGTGCGTAGCATCTCTTCGGCAGCGACTGTGCCGGCATCCTGCAGACGCGCAAAAATCGGCGGTAAGTTCCAGCGGTCAAGGTCGATCGAGGCCGCCAGTCCCGCTGGCAGAACGCGCGGAACGTTGCCAATCAAGCCGCCGCCCGTGACGTGTGCAATCGCACGAATCTCGCCGGCCTTGCGCGCGTCCAGGACTGAGCGAACATAGAGCCGCGTCGGCCGCATGAGCCATTCGCCGAGACTCGATCCTTCGAACGATTCGTCGAGGCTGGCTCCACTGTGTTTTAGGATCGTCCGGACGAGCGAATAACCGTTGGCGTGGATACCGTCCGATCCCAGCCCAAGCAGGGAATCGCCTATTTGCACGCGACTGCCGTCGATCAGATCTTCACGTTCGACCGCGCCGACGCAAAAACCGGCCAGGTCATAATGCCCGGGGGGATACATTCCGGGCATTTCCGCGGTCTCGCCGCCCAACAACGCTGCGCCGCTGGCGCTGCAGCCTCGCGCAATACCGGCTACGACAGTGGCAGCGGTCTCGACGCTGAGTACTCCTGTCGCGAAATAATCCAGGAATAGCAGCGGCTCGGCGCCCTGGGCAAGGACGTCATTAACGCACATGGCGACGACATCGATACCGATGGTGTCATGGCGCTGCATCTCGATGGCCAGTAGCAGCTTGGTGCCGACTCCGTCCGTGGAAGACACCAGGATGGGATCGCGGAACCCGGCGGCGCGGATATCGAATAGGCCGCCGAATCCCCCGAGCGAGCCGATGACGCCGGTGCGATGCGTCTTTGCGGCGCTGGGTTTAACGCGTTCGACCAGTTGTTCGCCGCGCTTAATGTCAACGCCGGCATCGCGGTAAGACAGGCCGCGCTTATTCCCGCTCGTCATTCGCGAATACTATCCGTAATGACTTCCAGGAGTAAGCCTTGACTTGATTTCGTGCTTTGTCATAGCGTGCTGCCAACTTGGTGCGAGCGCCCCCTGAATTGATCCGACGTGAATCTCCATGCCTGATCCGACCATGATACGTGTAGTCGTTTTGATGACCGCGGTGTTGCAAGCCGCAGTATTTTCAATTTCGTCGGAAG
>JAYYZW010000102.1:0-54172 GCA_036339995.1 Pseudomonadota bacterium | reverse complement strand
TCAGCAATACGCTCCGCGTACGCGACATATCCGGCGTGCCGCTTTCAAACGCCGCACAGATTAAGCCGGGCACACCGGTGAAGTTCCTACGTGAGTTGCGTGGCCAGGAAGTGTACGTACTTCGCATTCAGCTGCTTGATGAGTTGCCGATTCTCGCCGATGAAAACGACGAAGAGGAAGGCCTTCAACAATTGCCTGGTGCTCAGTGACGCGGCTTATGAAAAAAACAATCCGATACCAGAAGGGATTCTCCTTGATTGAACTGATGATAGTTGTGGCCGTCCTCGGCATCCTCGCGTTAATCGCCGTGCCGAGTTACGGCAAGGGCACCGAACGGAACCTTACTTAGTTGGCGCGCCCGGAGGGATTCGAACCCCCGACCCCCTAGTTCGTAGCCAGGTACTCTATCCAACTGAGCTACGGGCGCTGTCGTGCTCGCGCAGATCGACGCGAGGGCCGAGATTATCAGAGGCCCGATCCACGCTGTCAAATCGGCTGGAAACGCTGCCGCATACGGCGTTTTTCGCGCGGATGCTATCTTGGTCCGCGCTGCCGCGCGATCTCGGATGCGTACTCTGCGCCAGATGAACACCAAACCAAATTTTCTAAGAGGCGCCATCATTGCGGCGAGTTTCGTCGCGCTTGCCTGCTTCTATGCGTTCTGGAGCTGGAGCACCGTACTGGCGGACTTTGGCGGCGACAACGCGGTTTACTGGTTGACGGCGAATTACTGGTCGCCCTGGGGGGCGGCTATCGCACCCGCGGGGTATTTCGCCTCGACTAGCATCTATCCACCGCTTTATCCGATCGTACTCGCGGCGCTTGGGGGCGGCGAATCGTTGATCGTCGCCCACATCGTAAGCGCGGGATTCATCGTACTGGCCTTTATCGCCATCTATCGTTTCGCCATTGGTGTCGGCGTGAATTGGCGGGTCGCGCTGACCCTCGTCGTCCTGTTTGCCGGAACCCGTATCACCTTGATCGAGGCCTTACAGATCCACAGCGAACACCTTTACCTGCTTCTCACGTACACAGCGCTTTGCCTAGCGCAGCATAAAGGCGATCGCCGAACGCTCTACCTCGCGGCGGCCTGCGTGGCTGGCGCATTTCTCACACGCACTTTCGGTCTGACCCTGGCCGTAACTTTTCTTGCGTGGCTTGCTATTACGCGTTCGCGCGGCCTGCCTGCGTGTGCGGCTATCGTCGGCCTGCCGGTCGTCTTGTGGAGTTCACTCCACGGCGGCAGTTCGCAGTATCTGAACTCGATGGCGGAAATGTACGGCCAGAGCGGCATCGCTCTACGGCTGTCGGATAATCTGAATTATCTGTGGATCAAGTGGCTCTACTGCTTTGGCGAACCCGAACAGGCTGGATTCTCGACTTACGGCCCGGCCGCTATCGCCTTGATCTGTGGTTGCGGTACGCTGGTTCGGATACGGGCCGGCGCGCTCGACGGCTTGTACGCGCTCGCATACCTCCTGCTGCTCGTCGTCTGGCCCTATCCCGCGGAATACGAACGGCTGCTCTACCCCATTCTGCCCTTGCTGTTCGTGCACGGTCTACTCGCGGGGACCTTTCTCATGCAGGGCTGGATGCCTGCATACCGCCCCGCCTACGCGGCGATCCTTTATACGGTTTTGTTGCTCGCGACCGAACTGCCGTTTGCGCTGCTGGCGGGGAGCCGCCTCGCCGATGTGCCGGACGACGCCGGTTTTGCACCTTACACCCGCAGTGTCGCCTGGTTTTATGCGGACCCGGGAACGTCCATCGTGAACATCGGCTACCAGCGCGGCATCACCGAGGCCCTTGCCGATATCCGCGATCACGACCGTGTCCCGACCGATGAATGCATGCTGTCGATCAAACCGTCGATCGTCGCGCTGTACTCGGGCCGCAGTTCCCGCGGTCCGCCGCCGTCCAGCTTGTCACCGCAAGCCTTGCTGGAACAGGTGCGGGAGGGGCCGTGCAACTACCTCTTCTTGATGCAAAGCGCGAGCCCGTCCTTTCCGGTTCCGTATTACCCCTACCGGCGCCTCGAACCGCACCTCGAAATCGTCGCCTCGTACGCGAATCCAGTGGCGCACGCGCGGCCGGCGGCGATGCTCGGCCGCATTGCCGAGCGACGGAACCCGCGGGCGTCTGGCGACGGCCATGCTCCGGCGCTACACTGATTGGCAGCCAGCTCAGCCGGGAGAAGACAATGAAGAGTTCGATGGATATCAATTGCGATATGGGCGAGAGCTTCGGCAACTGGAACATGGGCAATGACGAAGGCATGATGCCGCGGATCACGACCGCCAACGTCGCCTGCGGATTCCATGCGAGCGATCCTTTGACGATGCTGGAAACGGTCAAACTCGCCAAGAAACATAAGGTCGAGGTCGGCTCTCATCCGGGACTTCCCGACCTCCTCGGCTTTGGCCGGCGCGCCATGAACATCACGCCTGAAGATGCGCACGCCTATGTCGTTTATCAAACGGGCGCGTTGCAGGCCGCGCTCAGAGTCCACGGCATGCGCCTGCACCACATCAAGCCGCACGGCGCCTTTTATTCCATCCTGCGCACGGACGGGGCGCTGGCGGACGCGGTCGCCGACGCGATCGCGGAGATCTCCGATACGCCCATACTGTACTGGCCGGCGCCGACCGATGCCGGCTTGCCGTCGGCGGCGAAGAAAAAGGGCATACGCGTCGTCGGCGAGATCTATCCGGACCTCATCTACGCGCCCGACGGCTCGCTCATTCTGCAACGCTCAAAGCATGAAACCGACACCGAATTCGCCGCCGCGCAGGTTAAGCGCTTTGTCGAAACGGGCAAGGTCGAAGCCAACGACGGTTCGCTCATCGAACTCGATGCCGAGAGCATCTGCATTCACGGCGACGGTCCGAACGCGACGGCGGTCGGTGATTCGGTGCGCGACATGCTCGCGCAAATCGGCTGCGACATCAGCCCGGTCATGGCCTGAGCCGCACGCAACAATCAGGCGGTAACAACATGAAATTCGGATTGCTGTTCTCTCAACAAGTCCCACCGGCGAGCGGACTTTCATGGCGGGAGCCGTACGATGACATGCTCAGCTGTCTGCCGCGCGCCGAGGACCTGGGATACGAATCCTGCTTCCAGGTGTCGCATCACGCGCAGAAAGATGGATTGTGCCCGGGACCTTTGATCGCCTGCGCAGGCGCGGCGGCAGTGACCAAGCACATGCGAGTAGGCACAGGCGTTCTGCTCGTGCCCATGTATGCGCCGCTCAAACTCGCCGAAGATGTTGCCGTCCTGGACAATCTGTCAGGCGGCCGCTTCATCTTCGGCGTGGCGCCCGGTTACGTCGCGAGGGAATTCGAGGCGCACGGCGTACCTCGCGAGGAGCGCGTCGGACGCTTCGAGGAAGCCCTCGACCTCATGACCCGTGCCTGGACCGAGGAAACCTTTTCCTTCGACGGCCGTTATTACAAGGTGCCCGAGACGCAACTGACGCCGAAACCGGCGCAGTCACCGCATCCGCCGATCTGGTACGGCGTTTCCGCCAAGTCTTCGCTCAGGCGCGCGGCTAAACGGCACGCGGTTCAGATCATGTCGCCGCGGCACGGTCCCGAAGAATTGATCGACCATTTCAAGCCCTACGAGGAAGCCGCGGCCGCGGAAGGCTGGACGATCCCGGAGCGCCCCATCATCCGCTCGGTATTCATCGCCGAATCGCACGCCAAGGCCGAAGAGATCGCGGCGCCCGCGCTCAATTATCTCTTCACGGAACTCTATGGCGCGGCTTCGGCCGCAGGTGACCGGGTGCTGCGGGCAGCCGACGGCTCGGTGATCACCAACAAGGACCAGGTCGGATTCGACAACTTCAAGAACCGCTATATCATCGGCGACCCCGAGTTCGCCATCGAGCAACTGGAGCTTTATCGCGACGCCGTCCAGCCGACCGAGGTTGTGTGCTGGATGCACATGCCCGGCGTCCGCGGCAGCGATGCGATGCGCTCGGTCGAACTCTTTGCGCGCGAAGTCATACCTCACTTCAACTGATCCCCGCCAAGCGCGGACCGCGAGAAGCATGTATGGCATGGCGCTGACGGCCTGCCCCGTCTGCGGGTCGGTGCCGGAAACTTATCTTATGTCCTGGCTCCGGCGCTGCAGTGGCTGCGGTCTGCGTTCGACCGACCTAGAGGGGGCCTCGGCGCATGGCTGGGATGACGCAGCCGAAATCGCGATGGCGCCGCTGAGGCGGAATGCGGCACGACGCCTGCTGGCCGAGCTCGCCCGGCTAACCGTGCCCGAATCGAAGCGCCTGCTCGATGTCGGGTGCGGGCCCGGCTGGTTTCTCGAGGCCGCGCTAGATCCGGGTTTTACCGTCTCCGGCGTCGAGTCGGACGCCCGCCTCGCCGCGCGCGGGCGCGCGGCCGGGCTCGACGTGATCACCGGCGTGTTTCCCGCTGCCACGGGAACCACGCCCGAGGACGTCATTACCTTTAATGACGTTTTCGAGCACCTGCCATCGCCGCTCGAAGCGCTGGCAGCGGTTCGCACGCAACTGGTGACGGGCGGACTGCTGCTGTTGAACCTGCCGTCGCGCGCAGGACCCGTTTACCGCACGAGCGAGATCCTCGCGCGCTCGGGCATGACCCGGCCGCTGGAACGGATGTGGCAGAAAGACTTCGAAAGCCCGCATCTTTTCTATTACGCGCCCACCGATCTCGACAGACTGGTTGAGGGACGCGGTTTCGAACGCATACGCGCCTTTACCTTGCCAAGCATTTCCGTGCGGCGCTTGTGGACGCGGATCCGCGCCGGTGCAAACCGCAAGCTTGGTGGTGATATGCTGACTTACGTAGCGGCGCTCAGCGCGGTGCCAATCCTCAAGCTGCTGCCATCGGATATCATGGTACGCATCTACCGGCGTCTTTGATCGATGGACAAATCCTCGCGCGTGCTCATTTCCGGTGCCGGTGTCGCCGGACTCACCGCCGCCATCTGGCTCGGGCGTAAAGGGTTCAAGCCCGTCATCGTCGAGCAGGCGGCTGACGTGCGCGCTGACGGCTACATCATTTCCCTGTCACACCGCTCCTACCGCTACGCCGATGCACTCGAGCTATTACCGGAACTCGAGCAACGAAGCGCCGGCGTAATGGCCTCGAGCTATCACCGTGCGGGCGGCGCGGCGCTGCTTGAATTCGATTACGCACGCTTGTTCGACGGGGTCAACGTCATCCAGATCATGCGGGATGACCTTCAGGATATCCTTTATGACAAGGCGAAGGACCTCGCGGAGTTTCGGTTCGACACCAGCGTGAGCGGGATCGATCACGGCGAGCATCGTGCCGAGGTCAGCTTCTCCGACGGCAGTAAGGAGGAATATGAGGCCGTGATCGGCGCTGACGGATTGCATTCTGCAGTACGCCGACTCGCGTTCAACGAGAGCGACGTGCGCATGCGCTTTCTCGGACTATGCTCGGCTGCCTACGGATTGCCGAATATTTTCGATCTCGAACACAAGTTCGAGACCCACATGGAACGTGACCGCTACATGGTGGTGTTCACGACTCCTGCAGGGGCCCTCGCTACCGTTTTCGTGTGGCGCACGGCGCTCAGCGAAGCGCCACCCGCGGCCGAGCGGCGGCAGGTGCTAATTGACGCCTACGCCGACACGCGATCCTTCACGCGGCAGGTACTCGAACATTGTCCAGGCGATGGGGTGTTCTACATGGATCCGCTCGTCCAGATACGCATGAATCAGTGGCATTGCGGCCAGTCGGTGTTGGTCGGCGACGCCGCTCACTGCATGACACTCATATCGGGACAGGGCGCGACGATGGCTTTCACTGGCGCTTGCGCGCTGGCCGAACGGCTCGTTGCGCTGCCGACGGGAAAAGCTTTCCACGCCTATCAGCAGGATCTTCAGACGACGGTTTTTGACGTTCAGGATCGCACCCGGCGCATGGCCCGCTGGTATGTACCGTGCAGCATCTGGCGCCAGGCCTTGCGTGACGCCGCGATGTGGCTGCTGCCGACGGCCTATTTCGAAAATCATTTCAAAGCCAAGTATTCGCGCGCCTGAGACCAGGGCTCGCCGCCGAAATGGAACTCACCTTCACATTAGACCTGGAGAATCATCGCGGCGTCGGCAGCGCCGAGCTTCGCTATCGCGACAATGCGCGCCGGATCCTCGATTTCTTCGAAGAGCACGCGATCCGTACGACGATTTTTATCGTCGGCGAGCTGGTCGATGCGGAGCGGGAATTGATCGCACAGGCCAGTGCCGCGGGCCATGAGTTGGCGCTGCATTCCTTTCGGCATACGCCGCTCATCGCCGAAGATCGGGACCGGTACGCAGAGCGGCTCACCGCGGCCAAAAAGGCGCTCGAAGATGCGAGCGGCCGGCGGGTCACGGGTTATCGGGCGCCGGTTTTCTCGCTGACGCCGGCCACGACCTGGGTGCTGCCGCTGCTCGCGGAAGCAGGCATCGAATATTCCTCTAGCGTGCTACCGGCGCGTCACCCGCTGTACGGTTACGAGCACGCGCCGCGCCGCGTATTCCGCTGGCCGCAGGGTGTGCTCGAAATCCCCGTTCCGCTGGCCCGTATCGCCGGTGCGGAAATTCCGTTTCTCGGCGGCATCTACCTACGCTACCTGCCGAGCGCTGTCGTGCGCGCGTGCGGCGGCGGCGATGGTCAGACTTTGTGGAGCTACATCCATCCGTACGATGTCGACGCCACCGAGTCTTACTATCGCTTCCCGGGAACGAGCCTGCTGATGAGCCTCTTGTTGTGGCGCAACCGCAAGGGTACGTTGACCAAGCTCGACCGGCTTGCGGCCGGGGCTGAGATCCTGGCGCCCTTCGCCGACCGAATCTCAGCCGGAGAATTCCGTAATGCGCCGCTTTATCGATCCGAGCACGGTTTCGCGTAACGGATTATGCGGCTCGGACCGGTTTCCGCGCGATCACGATGCAGGAGGCTCCTATGATCCCGGCCGCGAGGCTTGCAATGTCTTTCGAGCGCCAGCCGAGAGCCGGGAAAGTGACTTCCGCGTGCTCAATTTCAAGTCCGGCCTCGGTCAGATAGCTGCGCAGGTCCTCGATGCTGTGCACGAATTGAGGAAACTCCGGCAGCCCGCGAAGTCGATCGATAACGCACAGGCAAGCGTGTGCGAGACGATGTATGAGTGCAGCGCCGTTGCGCCACACCAGCACGGCGCGCCCGCCCGGTCTAAGCACACGCGCGGCCTCGAGCGAGAAGACCTTCAAAGCCTCCGCGCGCTGCTGATTGAAGAACTGACAACTCGTGAGTTCATCGATACTCGCATCTTTGAACGGCAGGGCCAACGCGTCGCCGCGAACGATGGGAAAACCGTTGGTAAGTGCCGCTCGGCACGCATCGGCGTTGAAATCGATGCCGAATATGAAGCGCGGCCCGTCTACCAGGGGTCGCAACATGAGGCCCGAGCCGCAACCGACGTCCAACACGGTGGCGGCATCCGGGTTCAGCAATTCGTGCAGTACGGATTGCTCGCGCAAGAAGTACGCGCGCGTACGATACCCGTTGGCCAGGGGACTGCGCTCGCCGAAGCGCCCGCGTATGCCGGCGTACAGGCGGTCGGTCCTCTTGTCACCTCGCATGCTTTTCACCATCGGCGCTGCTCAGAATATCAATCACGCCCCTACGCGGCCACAATGATATCGGCGGCCAAACTCGGTTTGCTCATAATCTACCAGCCAAAGGACGTCTTTCATGCGAACGGCGATCCGAGGCGGGAATTCGCGGCGGTGCTGAATAAATCATGAAGATTCGGCGCCTGGAGGACATCGGTACGGATGCCTGGAACGCCGCGGCCGGCGCGACGCCGGACGGGAGTTTTTTTCATCTGGCGGAATGGGAGCCGGTCATCCGGCAGAATTTCCGATTCGAAAGTCAATATCTCGCTGTCGAAGATGCGACCGGGATCATCGGTGTCCTGCCGCTGTTCATCGTCAAACGGGGACCGCTCGGGACCACCTTGATGTCCACACCTTTGTGCGTCGTCGGCGGGGCCGCAGCGTTCCAACCCGAGGCAGCCACGTTTCTCGAAGAGGCCGCGATGGCGCGGGCGAAAGTGCTCGGGGTCGATTATCTGGAACTGCGTAATACCCACCGCCACCTGGATGGCTGGCAAGCGCATGAGCAATTCTTCTCCTTTACGCGGCCAATCCTCGACACGGAAGACGCGAACTTCAAGGCCATCCCGCAAAAACAGCGGGCCGATGTGCGCAAGGCCTTGGCCCTTGGCCTGACCGCCGGCACGACACGAGAGATCGAGCCTTTTTACAGCTTATACGCGGACAGCATGCATCGCATGGGCACGCCCGCCTATCCGAAGAAATATATTCAATCCTTGATCGCGATATTCGGTGATCGCGCGGAAGTCGTGTTCGTCGAAAATCAAGGCCGGCCCCTGTGCGCGATGCTGTGCTTTCATTTCAAGAACCGGATCCTCCCCTACTACGCCGGCGCAATCAGCGAGGCGTACTCGAGCTACGCCTACACTTTTATGTTTTGGTCGGCCGTTAAACGCGGGCTTGCCCTGGGCTTCGACATGGCCGACTTCGGCCGCAGTATCCGCGGCACGGGATCGTTTGACTTCAAGAAAAACTGGGGCATGGAACGGCAGCCCTTGTTCTATCAGACCTATCTCGTGAGAGGGCGCGCGCATCCGACCATGGACCCGGCAAGCCTTCGCTTTCGCGTATTTAGCAACACCTGGAAACGGCTGCCGCGCTTCGTTGTCGACGGGTTGTCGCCGTTGGCATCGAGGCTCGTCGTCTGAACAGCCCGACCCCAAAGCACGAACGATCGGGTCCTTCGCACTATATGTTTCGTTTTCGCTCATTTGACCGTCGATGCCCCGGCAGAGCGCCGGCCACTGCCAGCGAGTAGAGCAGCGGCGACGACGATGAGCCAGAACAGGACCGGCGCGCCGATCAGAACACCGCGGAGCAGGATCGCCGCCGAGGCCGCGGTCGCCGCGTCGTATCCGTACCACGCGAGCCCGCCGGCCAGAGAGACTTCACCGATCCCGATCCCACCCACCGTCTGCAGCGGAATGACCGCGGACAGATTGTAGATAACGGCGACGGAGACGCCCTGCAAAGCAGCGAGCGCCGGCACGAATGCGAGTATTACGAGCCCAAGACCGCCGAGATTGAAGACCCACTTGGCGACCGACACCCCGGCAAGCGCAGCGAGCCGCTTGCGCGTGAGCAGAGTGCGTGCGGCCCGCCGGGCCTGTAGCAGAGTCCGCAGAACGGGGCGCAGGCCACGACGGTGTCGCAAGGGCAGCAAGACACCGGCGATTGCGGCGAAGGCCGCCGCCAGATTCACGAGAGCAAAGAGTACGACGCAGGCCAGGCCTCCGCTCAGGACCACGACCACCGAGCGATCGATAAACCGGGTCTGCGCTGCGACCACCATGGCGCCGACCGCGAATAGAATCGCGACGTCGAACAAGCGCTGTACCGAAAGGTTATTCAACGCTTCGCCGAAAGAATGGCCGAGGCGCCGCTTAAGCATGTGCATGCCCGCGAGTTCACCCAGGCGCGCCGGTAGAATCGCGAGACCGAAAACCCACCAGGCGGTGACGATGAAGGCGTCGCGCATGGACGCCGGTCCGCGCGTCATCAGTTTGATGCGCAGCGCCGAGCAGACGCCTTCCAACAACAAAACGGCAACACCCGCTACGAGCAGCGGCCATGGGATCTGGCGGACGAGCATGAACGCCGTGTCGACATCCGCGAAAAACAACACCAGGCCCAACAGGGCGGCGCTCGCGACAGCCGAAATCACCCACGCCGATCGCCGCGTTTCGACGCCTGGGCCTTTCATGTCGCGGCCGCGCGGCGAGCACGGATGGCGTCTACCGCGCGCGCGCCGAGTGTGCCCAGGGCCAAGGAAAAGACTGGTATGAAACAGATCGAGTAACGCGGGAGGCTGACCGACACGCCCGCGTAAAGCGCCAGCATGAACCAGGCCGGCGCGCTCACGAGCGCGAGCAAGCGCCATTGCGAATGCCGCTTAAGCATGACGATCACGAACGCGGTGAGTCCGGCAACACCCCACAGTTTCGCGACGAAGATCCCACGCCAGGCGAGTGCGAAGCTCGCGAGCGCGTGCTTGACCGGATGCCTGAGGACCTCTTCCACGAGCAGTGTCCTCGTGACGTCGCCGTCCGGTCCGATCCGGTCGGCGACCTGTTCGTACAGGTCGACGCCGCTGCTCGCATAGCTGTCGGGCTCGAAATCGAGCCTGGCAAAAGCCTCGGCCGGGAACAGGCGCCTAGCGATGGTATCGCCGAAATCTGGAAACCAGTAGACCAAAGCCGCGCCGAATTCGAGCGCGCTCATACGGTTGTAGGCAACCCGCTGTGCAAGCGTATAGCCGGCATAAGACTCGGTCAGGGCCGTATCACCGAACGTAGCGCGGTTGCGGATGAGCCACGGACCAACCACGATCGTGACAGCGAAGATCGCAACGACGCCCAGGCGCCACGACAGCGCGGACCTCAATGCGAGCACGAGCACGACTGCGACCAGCGCGTATGAAAGGTATACGAATTCCGGACGGGTCAGGGTCAAGAGCCCCGCCGACAAGCCGAGCAGGAAGTACCAGCGTAAGGCACTGCGGGCAGCCATGCAGAGGCACACGGTCAGCAGCGCGCATAGCAGAATCGAAAGGTTTTCGGTCAACAGGGTATTGGCGTAATAGCTGAACTGTCCGGATAGAGCGGCGAACAGCGCCGAAGTCCAAGCACCGGCGGCTCCACCCGTCACCACTCCGCCGGCGAACCAGATCATCGCGAGTGCGGTGACCGCGATCAACGCCTGCGCCGCCCTCACCCCGCCGAACGAATATGCGCAATCGCCGTCGCCGAGGCGCAGGTAACATCTCAATTGCTCCGGGGGCGGTTCACCGAGATGGAACACACCGGCGAGAATAGCCGGATAGAGCGGCGTATTACCGCGCGACGGCGGCGGTGCTGCCGCATCTCCGGGCGGCGACAGGCCGAAGACGCCGTGCTCGTACAGGTTGACAGCGTAATTCAGGTAACGCGCGGCATCGAAGCGCGGTTCCTGCCAAGGCTTAAAGACGTATTGACTCGTGAGCTGGACGGTGAAAGCAACGATGAGAAACACGATCCACTGGGCTCCGCCGGGCCGATATTCACGCGGTGCCGAGTTTGTCGCCTTGCCCCCTAGGGCCACGCTCCGATGATGCCCGCTGCCCAGGGGTCAATCCCAACGCGCGTGCTTGCCCAGCAGCCGCCGCAGCGGCACGGTAGGTTCGTTGTTGATATCGAAGTGAATTGCCGACAACAACATCTGGACGCCGACGATGACGGGCAGCGCCGCGAGCATGACCGTGCCGGCTGTGGCCGCCACTCCCGCGCGGAGGCTCTCGATCCACTCTGTGGCGCCGACATAGACGCCAAACAGGAGCAGGAGCGGCCCTAGCAGCCATTCGACCGAGGCAACGCTGAACCCGCGCAGGAAATAATTGTAAAAGAGACGCTTGAGGAAGTTGATACCGTGCCGAAACGCGAATGTGACCATCACGCGATGCAATCGAATACCGCTCTGCTCGCCGCCATAGCGCGCACGCATCGGGATGTCGAGGACCACTGCGCGCAGGGTGTTCAGGCGGAACAGCATGTCCGATTCGAAAAAATAGCCGTCGTCGACATCGTCGAGCGGCATCAGTTCGAGCACCTGCGCATCGATCGCGGTGAACCCGTTGTTTGGATCGAACAACTGCCAGTAGCCCGTCGAGAGTTTACTGACGAAGGACAGCGCGGTGTTGCCGATGAGCCTCGCCACCGGCATCGAATCGATGCCGGTGAGGCGGTAGAAGCGGTTGCCCTTGGTGTAATCGGCGGCATCGGAGACGATGGGATCGAGCAGGTGGGGGATCTCGGCGGGGTCCATCTGCCCGTCGCCGTCCAGCTTGACGATTATCTCCATGCCGTCGGCGAGCGCCGCGCGGTAACCCGATTTCGTGGCAGCGCCGACGCCGCGGTTGTGCTCGTGGTAGAGGACTCTTACGCGCTGGTCTTCAATCTTGTCCTCGATGTATCGACCGGTGCCGTCAGGGCAGCCGTCGTCCACGCAATAAATCCGGGTCACGTCCTCGGGCATTGCGCGCAATACCTCGAGTATGGAGGCACGTTCGCGATGGCACGGAATGACGACGCCAATGGCGGTTTGGCTCGGGCGGGCGTCGGCCTGGTGGCGTGGAAACCTGACAGCTTTTGCCTGCGATATCATGGCCCGAACTAGCGTGGTTCAACATAGATGCGGCGCGGACACGCGCTCTTGCTTTTTGTGCGACGGGCCCGTGCAACGATAGCACGAATCGCCGCGGGCCAAGAAAATCCCGCCTGCCGCTCCCGTAATCGGGCACGCCCAGAATCGGTCATTTTTATCACAGAGGCACAAAGAGGATAATTTTGAGATAGGATCTAACTAGATAACTCTGTGTCCTCTGTGGTTTATTGATAAATTTCTGGACGTGCATGAACTGGCCGCCAATTCTCGTCGCCGTCAATAGACGATGACGCCGCGCGCGTTGACGCCTTTCTCGAGATCCTCGAAGGCCTGCGGTGCCTCGTCGATCGAGTAGGTACGGGTGATCAATCGGTCCAGGTCCAGCTTCTTCTGACGGTACAGATCCAGGTACAGAGGGAAATCGACCTTGAAATTGGCGCTGCCGTACATGCAACCCTTGATCGTCTTAGCGGTGAAGGGAACGATCATGGCGTTGAACGAAAATCGGTCGTCTGTGCGGCCGACGCCGACCAGCACCGTCATGCCGTTCATGCGTGTCGATTTGAAGCACTGTTCGACCAGTTTGCCGCTGCCGACCACTTCGAAAGCATAGTCGACCCCCATACCGCCGGTCAGGCCCAGGATCTCTTTAAAGGTATCGCCTTCCCCGGGAGCGACCGTATCCGTGGCGCCGAAGAGCTTGGCCAGTTCCAGCTTCTCGGTCGAAAGATCGACGGCGATGATCTGCGCCGCGCCCGCGATCCGTGCGCCCTGGATCACGTTGAGGCCGACTCCGCCGCAGCCGAATACTGCGACGGTCGAACCCGTCTTAACTTCCGCCGTCTTGATCGCAGCGCCGACCCCGGTGGTCACGCCACAGCCGACCAGCGCAGCTGCCTTAAAATCATGCGACTTGTCGATCGCGACGACGCAGACCGACGGCACCACGCAGTATTCCGCCATGTTGCCGAGAAAGGACATGACCGCGATTTCCTCGCCGTTCAAGCGCACGCGGCTGGTGCCGTCCATCAAACCGCCGTGCGGCTTGTTCTTCTGGCACAGATGCGGTTCGCTTCGATTACAGAAGAAGCAATCGCCGCAGTTCGGTACAAATGAGAGCACGACATGATCGCCCGGCGCGACGTTCGTGACGCCTTCGCCCACCTCCTCAACGATGCCGGCACCCTCGTGGCCCAGCACCGAAGGCAGCTTCCAGCGGATCGTGCCATTGATGATCGAGAGATCGGAATGACAGATACCCGTCGCCTGCATCTTCACCAAGACCTCGCCCGCCTTGGGCGCATCCAAGTCTACGTCCACCACTGAAAAATCATCGATTGCGTGTGCCACTACTGCCTTCATGAGAGCCGATCTCCCGAAATTCATGCCAAAATTTTGTAGGTGCGCGAGGTTAACATTTCTAGCGCCAATATGGGGCTCCGCGGAGCGCGCCACACGCACGCGTCCATGATGCGTTCAACCGCTCGGATCTGATAGGCTTCGGGGCCTGTCACCTTCCAATTAAGGGCGAGCGAGACCAATGGAACACCGGATCAAGCAACTCCTTACCGCACTTTTCTCAATCGTCATATTCGCAAGCACCTCCGCGGAACTGAAACCTGAGGTCACGAAGGCCGCAATCCTGCCGGACAAGCCGGGCGCCCACTGGTTCTGGGTCAACGATATGGTCTTCAATCACATGGAAGCCGGCAAAGCGTTTCTAATCGACGGCGACAGCGGGCAGATGCTCGGCATGTTGAGCGTCGGCTACTTCTTCGCATCGCTGATCCTGCCGTCGGATTACGGCACGATTTACTCGGCCGAGATCTACCACACGCGGGGAACCCGCGGTAAGCGCGAAGACGTAGTCGCCTACTATGATACGAAAAACCTGTCATTGCTCCACGAGATCGACATTCCGCCAAAGAAATCGAGTTCGGTGTCGCTCGTCGGCCACGCCAACCTGACCAGCGACGATCGCTTTTTCGCGGTCTACAACTTCACACCCGCGCAGTCCGTCTCCCTGGTCGACATTGAGACCAGGAAATTCCTCACCGAAGTCGAAACGCCCGGGTGCGCCCAGGTCTATTCGGCGGGTCCGCGCGCGTTCAACATGGTCTGCGGCGACGGCACCATGTTGACGCTCAAGCTCGATGACGACGGCAAGGTGACGGCAACCGAACGCAGCGAGAAGTTCTACGAGCCCCGGGTCGACACCGTCGACGACAAGGTCGCCCGGGTCGGCGACACCTGGTATTTCTTCACCATGGAGGGCATCGTCAAGCCCATTGACATGGCCGGCGGCAATCCAAAGTTCGAAGCACAATGGAAACTCCGCGGCGACGGCGAGGCCGCTTGGCGTCCGGGCGGCTACCAGTACGCGACCATCAATTCTGCCCACTCCGAGCTCTACGTGCTCGTTCACGAAGGCGGTAAGTGGACCCATAAGGATCCGGGCAAGGACGTCTGGGTTTACGATCTAAAAACTAACAAGCGTGTACGCAAGATCAAACTAAATCACAAGGCCGGATCGATCGAGGTCAGCCAGGACTCCGAACCGGTGCTTTTGACCGCGTATGCCGGGTCGTCTGACGTACACATCTATGATGCGCGTTCGGGCAAATACTTACGCGGACTGACAGAGATCGGGTTTTCTCCCATCCTTCTCCAATCCGTTCCGATGGTGAAATGAACCGCGGCCAGTAAGGTGCCCGAATTGGACCCCGTCATTGTTCTCTCCGCACGCTACGGCCTGGCGCTCCTGTTTTTGTCGGCGGCCGTCGGAAAATTCCGCGGCTTAACCTACTTTCGCGGCAATCTGCGGGAGTACGCCCTGCTCCCCGATCCATTCGTTCCGATAGCAGCCGTCCTCATTCCACTGGTCGAATTGACTATCGCGGCGGCAGCCGTGAATGCCGCCACGGGCGCACGCGCCATGATCGCAGGCGGCGCCCTGCTCGGTGTCTATGCCTTCGCAATCGGGATCAATCTTCTACGCGGACGCAGCGATATCGACTGCGGTTGTACGGGACCCGCCGCACGGCAGACCCTGAACGGATGGCTGGTGCTGCGTAATATCGCCTTGATCGCGGTGGCGGCATGCGGCGCCGCGGCGCCCGCGACGCGCCCGCTCGGCGCGCTAGACTTCGCCGTGCTACTCCTCGCCCTTGCCGGTGGTTCGGTTCTCTACGCAGCGGTCAACCAGTTGACGGCCAACGCGCCGCGCCTCGACGCGATGGACGCCTACATGGAGCAACCCTGATGGAAAGCGCGCTGGCCGTCTCCAATCTCATCCTGTGGATCGTCGTCATCGTGCTGGGTGTAACTGTACTGGCGCTGGCGCGACAGGTCGGCGTGCTCTTCGAGCGGATCGCGCCAGCCGGGGCGCTCATGATCGGCGCCGGTCCGGGTGTCGGCGACGAAGCCCCTATCATGGATTTAGAAACCCTGGACGGGAAACCGATACGACTCGGCGGACCGAGTGAGGCGTCGCGGACGACCCTGATATTCTTCCTGTCGCCAACCTGCCCGATCTGCGACACCCTGCTGCCGGTGTTGCGTTCCCTCAAGAAAGACGAATCGGGCTGGCTCGATATCGTGCTCGCCAGCGACGGCGAACTCGCCGAGCAACGTGCATTCCACGAGCGCAAACGCCTCGCCGAATTTCCCTATATCGTTTCCACCCAACTCGGGCTGACCTACCAAGTCGGTAAGCTGCCCTTCGCCGTGCTGATCGATGAGGCCGGCGTGGTCCGCTCCAAGGGCCTCACCAACAACCGTGAACACCTCGAAAGCCTGTTCGAAGCGAAGGAACGGGGAGTATCATCCATTCAGGAATATGTCGCGCAACATCACGCGGGCGGTGCTGACGGTAAGCGGGACGTCGCCTGAAAGCGGTCAATGTCTTAAAGCAAGGATCTGAACTCATGAAATGGCTGGATAATTTTTCGGAACACGGCACACGGAACCTGGCGCGACACGCCGCCCGGCGCGGCTTTCTGTCCCGCTTCGGGGCCGTTCTCGTCGGCGCCGCCGTCTTTCCGACCTTGCCGGTGGCCCGTGCCGATTCCCATCGGATGCCGGCACCGGATGAATCCGGTATCGAAGGCGATCAGGGCAATCCACAAAAGTGCGATTACTGGCGTTATTGTAGCCTCGACGGATTCTTGTGCTCGTGCTGTGGCGGAACGATGAATTCCTGTCCGCCCGGGACCGAGCCCTCGCCCATTACATGGATCGGTACCTGCCGCAATCCCACCGATGGCAAGGATTACATCATTTCCTACAACGACTGCTGCGGCAAGAGCGGTTGCGGGCGGTGCTTTTGTAACACCAACGTCGGCGACTCACCGATCTTCAGGCCCTCGCTCGATAACGACATCAACTGGTGCATCGGCACGAAAAGCAACGCCTACCATTGCTCAGTGGGTGTGGTCATTGGGATCGCGACCGAGAAGAAATCCTGATCGACGGGTTCTTACGATGGCGGTTCGCGCCGCTTTAAGCTTTCGAAGAAAGGCGGCCGGCGCGCTCCTGCTCGGCGCCTGTATCGTACTCAGCGCAGGGTCGCCGGCGGTCACCGAGGTCAATTCACCTCGTGTCGACTTCATGCTCGAATGCCAGGGCTGCCATCTGCCCGGGGGCATTGGCATGCCCGAGATCAGCGTGCCCCGCCTGAAGGGTCATGTGTCCAAGTTTCTGCATTCGGCCGAGGGGCGGGCGTTTCTCCTGCGCGTACCCGGCGTCGCCCAGTCCGCCCTCTCCGATGGTCGCCTGACGGCGGTCATGAACTGGATGGTAAGGGAGTTCGATCCGGAAAATCTCCCCGCCGATTTCAAAGACTATCGGATCGATGAAGTGAGCCAGTGGCGCACACAGATCCTGCGAAACGTCAATCAGGTACGCGGCCCAATTCTCGAGGCGTCGGGATTCGATCCGAACGACGGATATCGATAAGTGTTGCCTACGGATCGTAGGAGCCCGCTTGCGGGCAAATCTTATCAACACCCGCTCGTTCGCCCGCAAGCGGGCTCCTACAAGACAGGCTCCGGTAAGCTCACCCTTTCCCGAAATTCATTCATCCATCGATCCGCCGACCAGTTGGCATTAGCCTCGGTATTGCACTCGGCGACCTGCCCGGAATCGGCGAGAAAATGGAAGCATTCGTGCGCCAGGGTATGAACGGCGCATTCTGCGAGATCGGCGAAACGAAATTCTTGTTCACCGGAGACCCAGCCGCGCAGATTGCGGGTGGATTTGACGCGGCCCCAGTGCACATAGGTAAAGGGCGGAGCCTGCTCGATGTTGACGCTGGCGCGGATGCGGTAGCCGTGGTCCCAGGTCTGAGACCCTGGGTCTTTGCGGTAAGGAAAATCGCAGGCCCCATGCAACAGGGTCTTGCGATTGAGTGACAGGAGCTTGATCCAGTCGAGCCTCTTCGTGTCGTAGGCCGCGAGCTTTGCGGTGATGAAATTTAACACGTGCGGCATGCCGACTTTGTCGATGAGCCTGTACTCGGTTTCGCGCAGGAGCTCCACCTGAAATAGCTTACCGGTCACAAGGTATTTAGCCAACACAAACGTGACGAACATTTTCGCAAAGATTGAACGCAATACGAATTCAAGAATCGAAATTAGCGAACGCTAGATCTGTGAGGCCGCCCGTGGTGTTTATCGGTAGACCGTCGTAGAATTACGTGTCGATTTCAATCTCGACACGCGGGAGAAGGCGTTGACCATCCCCAGCGAAGGAGTGGCGCTTGGAGCCCACCGATATCGGTAATCCCGATTACTTTCACAAAGTCGTCGATTGTCAGTGGGCCTGCCCGGCCCATACACCAGTTCCGGAATACATCCGCATGGTCGCTGACGGTCGCTACGCCGACGCTTATATGCTCAATTGGGAGTCGAACGTCTTCCCAGGCATTCTGGGGCGCACCTGCGACCGGCCTTGTGAACCGGCCTGCCGCCGCGGCCGGGTGGAAAAGGCCCCGGTCGCCATCTGTCGTCTAAAGCGCGTAGCAGCCGATTACAAGGGCGATATTACCCATCGCCTGCCGCAGCCCGCCAAGCAGAAAAACGGCCGGCGCATCGCATGCATCGGCGCCGGGCCGGCTTCACTGACCCTGGCGCGCGACCTCGCGCCGCTCGGATACGAGGTCGTGATCTTCGATGGAGAGGATCGCGCCGGCGGTATGATCCGAAGTCAGATCCCCAAGTTCCGGCTGCCTGAGGAAATCATCGACGAGGAAGTCGCTTACATCCTCGACTTAGGCGTGGAATTTCGTGGCGAAGTCTGGATCGATTCGATGAAAGATTTACTGGCACAGAATTACGACGCCATTTTCGTCGGTACCGGCGCGCCGCGCGGCCGCGACCTGATAATCCCGGGTCGCGAAGAGGCGGGGAAACACATTTACATCGGCGTCGACTGGCTGTCCTCGGTTTCATTTGAGCACATCTCATCGATTGGCAAGCGCGTGATCATTCTTGGTGGCGGCAACACCGCGATGGATTGCTGCCGTTCTTCCAAACGCCTGGGCGGCGAGGAAGTCACCGTCATCGTCCGCTCCGGATTCGACCAGATGAAAGCCTCGCCGTGGGAAAAAGAGGACGCCATGCACGAGGAGATCCCGATCCTCAATTTTCTAGTACCGAAGGAGTTCCTCCACAAAAAGGGCCGGCTGACCGGCATGCGCTTCGAACCGGTACGCGCGGAATATGATGAAAACGGCCGCCGTGCCCTGATTTCAACCGGCGAACCCGATCGGGACTTTGCCTGTGACGACGTGCTGATCGCCATCGGTCAGGACAACGCCGTGCCCTGGATCGAGCGCGATATCGGGATCGAATTCGACCAGTGGGACCGGCCGGTGCTGAACGAGACGACGCTGCAATCGACGATCCCCAATGTATTTTTCGGCGGCGACGCCGCAATCGGACCCGAAAACATCATCTGGGCGGTCGCGCACGGCCACGACGCGGCGATTTCGATCGACAAGTACCTCAATGGGGACGACATCAACGTGCGCCCGCCCCCCAATGTGAATCTCATTTCTCAAAAAATGGGCATCCACGAGTGGAGTTACGATAACGATATCTCCAATGACATTCGCTACAACGTCCCGCTCAGGGATCTCAAGCAAGCGTTGAAGAATATCAAAGTCGAAGTCGAACTTGGTTACGATCAAAAACTCGCGCTCGCCGAAGCCGAGCGCTGTCTCAATTGCGACGTGCAGACCGTGTTCACCGACAAGCTCTGCATCGAATGCGACGCCTGCGTCGACATTTGCCCGACCGATTGCATCAACTTCACTTTTAACGATGACGAGGTGGATTTACGCACACGCCTTCGCGTGCCGGCCGATGATGCCTCCCAAGATTTATACGTCTCCGGACAGCTTGCGACCAGCCGCATCATGGTCAAGGACGAAAACATGTGCCTGCATTGCGGCTTGTGCGCGGAACGCTGTCCGACCGGCGCATGGGACATGCAAAAGTTCCTCTTGGAGCCGCAGCAGGTCGGCCCAGCCTGTCGGTATCGTGAAGCCAATTCGCGTGCCGCCTGAGGAATATTTCATCCGATGAAACCCATCGCGGCGATCAACGACTTCGTTGTCAAGTTCGCCAACGTCAACGGCTCAGGATCGGCCTCCGCCAACGCTCTATTCGCGAAATCGATTTTGAAGATGGGGATCCCCGTCAGCCCGCGCAACATCTTTCCGTCGAACATCCAGGGGCTGCCGACCTGGTACGAAGTCCGCGTTTCCGCCGACGGTTGGCTGGGGCGCCGCGGCGGCATCGACTTCATGGTCGCGATGAACCCCCAGACCTGGGACCAGGACCTCGCCGAGATCGAGCCGGGCGGATACTTGTTCTACGATTCAACAAAACCGCTGCCGCCGTCAAAGTTCCGCGATGACATTCAAGTCATCAGCATGCCGGTCATGGAAATTTGCAACCAGCATTACACCGATGCGCGGCAACGACAGCTGTTCAAGAACATCATCTATGTCGGCGCCCTCGCCGCCCTGCTCGACATCGATATCGAGATAATGCAAAACCTCGTCGGCGAGCAGTTCAAGGGCAAGGAAGCCTTAATGGAATCCAATATTCGCGCCCTGCAGACGGGGCGGGATTATGCGATTTCCAGATTAGAATGCCCGCTCGACCTGCGCGTACAACCCTGCGACACGGTGGGCGACCGAATTTTTATTGAAGGCAACAGCGCCGCTGCGCTCGGCGCGGTCTACGGGGGCGCGACGGTCGCCGCCTGGTATCCGATCACGCCATCCTCGTCGCTGGCCGAGGCCTTCGAGCTTCATTGCAAACGCTATCGGCATGATCCGGACTCGGGGGCGGCGCGCTATGCAATTCTGCAGGCGGAAGACGAGCTGGCGGCCATCGGCATGGTCATCGGCGCCGGCTGGAACGGCGCACGCGCGTTCACCGCAACTTCGGGCCCCGGGATCTCTCTCATGCAGGAATTCATCGGCTTTGCGTATTTCGCCGAGATCCCCGCGGTCATTTTCGACGTCCAGCGCGGCGGACCATCGACGGGCATGCCGACGCGGACACAGCAATCGGACATCTTATTGTGTGCTTATGCCTCGCACGGCGACACCAAGCACGTCCTTTTGTTTCCAGAAGATCCCAAGGAAGCTTTCGAGATGAGCGCGGCCGCGTTCGATCTCGCCGACCGATTGCAGACACCGGTTTTCGTCATGCTCGATCTCGACATCGGCATGAACGAACGCCTCACCGACCCGCTCGAATGGGACGACAGCCGGCACCTCGACCGAGGTAAGGTGATGACCCACGAGATGTTCGAGCGCGGCGAGGAATTCGCCCGTTATCTCGACGTCGAAAACGACGGGATCCCTTACCGCACCTACCCCGGCACACACCCCACCGAAGGCGCGTATCTCACCCGCGGAACGACCAAGGACAGCTATGCCAAGTACAGTGAAGCAGGACCGGATTACATCGAGAATATGCAGCGTTTGCTGCGCAAATTCGAAACCTCGAAGGAACTCGTGCCAGAGCCGGTCAGCTTGTGGAATGAACCCCAGGCGAAATTCGGTGTGATTTATTACGGCTCGACGTCCCCGGCGATCGCGGAAGCCTTCGAGGCCCTGAGATCGGGGGGCATTAACGTCAATTCCATGCGCATACGCGCTTTTCCGTTTGTTGACGAAGTGGCCGATTTCATTGCCGCCCACGACCAGATATTCGTCGTCGAACAAAACCGCGATGCACAGATGCGGAGTCTTTTGGTCAATGAATGCAGCGTCGATTCACAGAAATTGATCTCGATACTGCATTACGACGGCACGCCGATTACGGCACGTTTCATCGCGATGGAGATCGCCCAGCAACTCGTATCAAGTGTCGGGAATCTAGCCCGTGGCGCTGCGACGAATTAGATCGGTATTCGTGTTCACGTATGCTTTGACGATTATCATTCGCCCGCAAGCAGGCTCCTACGGAAGCTTCTTCGATGTAGGAGGCCGTTTGCGGGCGATATTGATACCGATGAAAACCTGACTGAAGCGCGATCCGCGCGTCATATGGACTCGACATGACCTACATCACCAAGCCCGAACTTCATCATCCCAAGCTGCCGGTCAACCAACTCGGCTATACCCGTCGCTATTATGAAGGGATGATATCGACGCTTTGCGCCGGTTGCGGACACGATTCGATCAGCGCCGCGATCGTCCAGGCATTCTTCGATCTCGCGATCGAGCCGCACCGCGTGGCCAAGCTGTCCGGAATCGGATGTTCATCCAAAACCCCGACCTATTTTCTCGGCAGCTCCCATGGCCTAAACGCTGTCCACGGCCGCATGCCCTCGGTGCTCACCGGCGCCAATCTCGCCAACCGCGACCTCATCTACCTCGGCGTATCGGGCGACGGCGATTCGGCATCGATTGGGCTCGGCCAGTTCGTGCACTCCTTGAGGCGCGGCGTCAACATGGTCTACATCGTCGAGAACAATGGCGTCTACGGATTGACCAAGGGTCAGTTTTCCGCGACCGCGGATACCGGTTCGAAATCCAAGCGCGGGGTGGTTAACCGCGATAGCTCCGTCGACCTCATCGGTCTCGCGCTGCAGGTCGGCGCGACGTTCGTCGCACGCAGTTTTTCCGGCGACAAAGAGCAACTCGTGCCCTTGATCAAGGCCGCGATTGAACACGAAGGCGCCGCTTTTCTGGACATCATCAGTCCCTGTGTTGCATTCAACAATCACCCCGGATCGACCAAGAGCTACGACTACGTCCGCGCACATAACGAGGTCGTCAATCGTCTCGATTTCATACCAAAACGGGAAGCGATCACGGCCGAATACCAAGCCGGGGCGCTCGAGGAAGTCTTGCAGCACGACGGCAGCGTTTTGAAATTCAGGAAAATCGCCGACGATTACGATCCGCAGGATCGCACCGCCGCGATGACCTACCTGCAGCACCGCGCAGAGCACGGTGAAATCGTCACGGGACTCCTGTACGTCGAACGCGAACCCGAAGACCTGCACACTCACCTAGGCACGGTCAAGGCGCCACTCAATTCGCTGACTGAGCGCGAACTGTGCCCCGGTGTCGCGACGCTTAATGACATCAATGACAGCTTGCGCTGACGCTAAACCCCTATCTCAATATTATCCGCATGTGCGTTTTGTCCTGCCTCTCGACGCCGGCCGCAAGAGGGTAGTGAAAACGGCGGGCATCGGCCGGCTGAGTCCTGACCTGCCCGCATTCTTTAGTCCAGTTTTAGAGTTAGTTTTGTCCGTCGTCAGAATAATAGAGTCAGATGCTCCATTAACCACGAACGCATACTGTCTCAACTATTCTGACGACGGACAGGTTTTTGCGGCGACGCCACCACGCGGAGGACCCATGTGCGCTCCGGACGGGTGGTATTCGTTTTCAACTTTAGGCGTTCAAACCGTTTCGCCACGTTTCTCCATCTAGACCGGCGATCAAGGCCATTTGATCATATTTGCTTTGTCGCAATATGGAGAATTATTTAAAATAAAACGTATTTTAACAATTTACCGTTTTATTTTGACTTTTTTATGAACAAACGTATTATTGCGACATAACAGATGAGCAATCTTGGGGTGCAAAATGTGTTAACACTTCCGCTTGAGGTCCTAGCAAACCGCTTCACCGACGCCGGTGAGTGGACCCATTGGGATACCGCGGCTGTCCATAACTTGCTCACGCGGGGCGGCCGGGAACAAAGCCAGCGGTCGACTGAACGGCTTATCGAAAAATCCGCACTGTTACCTGATCCCGTAAAGCTCCACGAGGTCGCTGATGAGCTGGGCCGCGCCCCTATAAAGAGCGTGGTGGAGAGTCTCGAGGGCGAGGCCAAACGTCGGCGGTGGCTGTCCCTCGTCCTCCAGGAACATCGGTCCGAAACCGGGGCCATTCTTCTTTTTTGCAACGACGGTCGGCGCGGCCGGCGGTGGGTGTTTATTGACACGAGTTCCGAGGACCCAGAATCGCTTTTGAACGCGCTCGATGCGCTCGCGGACGATAAACCATTGATGATCTGGCCACACGGTTCGATCACGGAACGAATTCGCGCCCTCGCAGGGGCGCTTGGATCACATGACATCAAGCTGCCGTCTGGGGGACGCGCACGCCTCGGTACCGTTGCCTATCAACAGGTTTCGAGGACGGCGCACATCGCGCCGACCACGATGCGGTATCGCCGGCAGGACGACCACCTTTCTCATCTCGACCGCCTCGAAGCCGATAGCATCCACATCATTCGCGAAGTCATGGCGCAGGCAGAAAACCCCGTAATGCTTTATTCGGTGGGCAAGGACAGCTCTGTGATGCTGCACTTGGCCCGCAAGGCATTTTACCCAAGCCTGCCTCCGTTCCCGTTAATGCACGTTGATACGCGTTGGAAGTTCCAGGCGATGTATCAGTTTCGCGACCAGATCGCGCGGGACAGTGGCATGGAGTTGCTCACCTACGTCAATCCGGAAGGGGTAGAGAAGAACATCAATCCATTCGACCACGGCAGCGCCTTGCACACCGACATCATGAAGACAGAGGGCCTCAAGAAAGCATTGATGCTGCATGGCTTTGATGTAGCGTTTGGCGGCGCGCGACGCGACGAAGAAAAGAGTCGAGCCAAAGAACGGGTGTTCTCGTTTCGAACCTCGACCCAACGCTGGGATCCGAAAAATCAGCGCCCTGAACTATGGAACCTCTATAACGGATACAAGAACAAGGGCGAGAGTATTCGAGTGTTTCCGTTGTCGAACTGGACCGAACTGGATGTATGGCAGTATACCTATCGAGAGAAAATTCCGATCGTGCCACTTTACTTTGCGGCAGAAAGACCCGTCATTGAACGCAACGGGCTTTTGATCATGATCGATGACGACCGCCTCCGCCTCTTCAAGAACGAGCGGGTACAGATTAAACGCGTGCGATTTCGCACCCTGGGTTGTTATCCGCTGACCGGCGCCGTCGAATCAGATGCCGATGACCTTTCCGCGATCATTCTCGAACTCCTACAGCGTCGCACGAGTGAACGTCAGGGCAGGGCAATTGATTCGGATTCCTCCTCTTCGATGGAGAAGAAAAAGCAGGAGGGATATTTCTGATGAGCGCTGCGGTTAATACCATTCAGGAACGCGTCGACGCCTACATCGATAACCAGTCACAGCTAGATCTACTGCGTTTCATTACGTGTGGAAGCGTCGATGACGGCAAGAGTACGCTCATCGGCCGCATGCTGTACGAAGCACAAATGATTTTCGAGGATCAGGTGGCGTCGCTGAGAGCCGATTCCAAGCGGCACGGGACACAGGCCGGTGAGATCGACTTTGCCTTGCTGGTAGACGGTCTGGCGACCGAACGCGAGCAAGGTATTACCATCGACGTAGCATACCGGCACTTCAACACGGACCGTCGCAAGTTCATCGTGGCCGACACGCCAGGCCACGAACAATACACCCGTAATATGGTGACGGGCGCGTCGACGGCCGATGTCGCCGTCATTCTCCTCGATGCAACTCAGGGCGTACTCACGCAGACGTGCCGACACTCGTTCATCGCGTCCTTGCTCGGCATCCAGCATGTCGTCTTGGCCGTGAATAAGATGGATCTGGTGGATTTCGATCGCGAAGTGTTCGACGACATCGTCGCAACGTATATGGAGTTTTCCGATCGCCTCGACTTTCGTTCGATCACGCCGATTCCCGTATCCGCGCTGCAGGGAGACAATGTCGTTCAGCGTTCCGAACGGACACCCTGGCACTCCGGTCCATGCTTATTGGGTTTTCTCGAGATGGTCGAAGTGCGGCAATCTCAGTTACATCACCCCTTTCGGTTTCCAGTGCAGTGGGTGAACCGGGGGAATCCGGAGTTCCGTGGTTACTCCGGAACCGTCGTATCAGGCTCGATCGCCAAAGGCCAACAACTCCGCGTCTTGCCGTCTGGTGAAATCACGACGGTAGCGGATATCGTGTTGTACCGGGACCGGCTCGATCAGGCTGTGGTCGATCAGGCGGTCACAATTACGCTCGATCGCGACGTGGACATATCCCGCGGCGACGTACTGGTCGCGGCCGACAACCCTTGTGAAGTGTCAGATCAGTTCGACGTATCCCTCGTGTGGATGAACGAGGAGCCGGGCTTTGCCGGTCGCACCTACTGGTTGAAATTTGGCAATTCCCGGCTCAACGCCACGCTTTCTGACATCAAATTCAAGTACAACGTCAACACGCTCGAGCAATTGCCTTCTCATGCCTTGGAACTCAACGAGATCGGTCGCGCAACAATGAGCCTGGACAAGGCAGTGCCCTTCGAGGCTTACCGCGACTGTCGGGCGATGGGTTCGTTTGTGCTGATTGATCGCTACAGCTATGCCACCGTTGCCGCAGGCACGATCAACTTCGCGTTGCGCAGAGCGCAGAATGTCCACCGGCAGGCGTTGACCGTGGATAAAGGCGCGCGCGCCAAGCTGAATGGACATCGCGGCAGGGCGCTGTGGTTCACGGGATTGAGTGGTGCTGGCAAATCGACGATCGCCAATGCGCTGGAACAGGTACTGCACTCCCAAGGAATTCGCACCTACCTCCTTGACGGTGACAACGTCCGTCACGGACTCAACAAGGATCTCGGGTTCACCGATGCCGACCGTGTCGAGAACGTGCGGCGGGTTGCCGAGGTCGCCAAACTCATGGTCGACGCGGGTCTGGTCGTGTCCGTCGCCTTCATTTCACCCTTCCGTTCTGAACGCGATATGGCGCGAACCTTATTCGATGAAGGTGAGTTCCTTGAGATCCATGCCGACATTCCGCTCGAAACGGCCGAGGTGCGTGATCCCAAGGGCCTGTATAAAAAGGCGCGCAAGGGCGAGCTGCCCCACTTTACCGGCATCGACAGCGCATACGAGCCACCCGAGTCTGCGGAGATCGTTCTACCAACCGCCGAACTGAGCGTTGACGAATGTGTGGCGCGAATTCTGGAAGCTATGGAGCGCACGAAAATCGACTCATGAACACAGTAACGTACGACCGGGAATCCCGCTTACGGAGCCTGCTGAAGGCCTTCTCGTGGCGTATCCTCGCTACATTGACCACCGTGATAATCGCCTGGATCATTACCAAAAAAGTCGATGCTTCCATCTTGAAACATTTGGATACGTTTGAGTTAGGCAAGCTGCCCGAAAGAGAACTGCGTCTGCTCTACTTGACCTTCTCTTTGATCGAAGTGTACACAGCGGTGGAATGGTATAAGCAACCGCAGGTGGTCGACGGCTATGCTTCCGAACGGCTCGTGCCGGTGCAAGAAATGCAGCTCGATGGCACAACCTGGAGGGGCCGCTAGGAGAGCGTACGAGCCGTCCTATAATCCACGCACGTCCGACTCCCGTACGAAGAATTGGCTCCTCGATTGCATCCTCGTTTCCCCCAACTTCCACCTACTGCCATTTGGGCGTTCCGGGCAATGGCGTTCATAGATTGACGCAACAAAGCCAGCACTTGTTCCCCCCCCAGGAGGCAACGGCAACGTATTCGTATCCTTGGTAAGTAGATAGCCGCCTATTGCAGTGCGGCATAGTGCGGCTGCTTTCCCTCGCATAGCGGACATGCACGTCGTTTCGATCAGGGTCGTCAAAAACGTTACGATCGAATCTCGAATTCTATTTGAAACGCCTTTCAGTAACTACCATGATCAAGGCGTTGCTGGCATGTTCGGCGACCGGGCGAAGGAGGTGGTCGAGGTGGTCGAGCAAATAAACGCGAATGCGGAGGTGGCCTGATTAGGGCCAACGAAATGGCGAGTTCTAATGGTGACTTATTGGTAACTTGTGATTCGGCTTAGAACCAAATCCGATCCTAAGTCACTGAAATATTGGCGCGCCCAGAGGGACTCGAACCCCCGACCACCTGGTTCGAAGCCAGGTACTCTATCCAGCTGAGCTATGGGCGCGTAGGTGGAAAAGAAGGCGTATGTTATCCGAAAATTCGGGTCCCTGAATTGAAGTGGAGACGGCCACGCTCAATACCGTTCGCTACACCGCATTAGTGCGCCACCGCGCCGTCGGCCCCCATACCTGTCATGGAACGAACATACTGCTTGTCGAACGCCGCCGACTCTTTAATTGCCCGCTGGCTGCGGTCGAGCAAGGACGCGGCGACGATCACTACGATCGCGGCCGTCATCGAGAACAGTGCCGGGTACTTGTAGGGAAAGATCGCCTCCGCATTGCCCAGGATCTCGACCCAGACCATGGGCCCCAGTACGACACAGGCCGTGGCGGTGACGAGGCCCACCGACCCGCCCAGTACGGCGCCGAGCGTCGTCAGCCTCCGCCAGTACATGGACAGAAAGAGAATGGGGAAATTGACGCTCGCAGCGACGGCGAAAGCGAGCAGTACCATGTAGGCGACGTTTTGCCCCTGAAAGGCGATCCCCAGAAATACGGCGATCAATCCCAATCCCATTGACGCGACGCGTGATACACCTACGATTTCTCTGTCCGTCGCTCGGCCCTCGCGGATGACGTTTGCGTATAGGTCGTGGGAGATCGCTGAAGCCCCGGAAAGAGTCAGGCCGGCGACGACTGCAAGGATGGTCGCAAAGGCAACGGCTGAGATGAAGCCCAGGAAAAAATCTCCCGCCGTTGCATGCGCGAGGTGAATGGCCGCCATGTTGTCACCGCCACGCAAGGCGTCACCCGTCGCCGCGAGGTATGCCGGGTTCTGTGATACTAGGACAACCGCCCCGAATCCAAGGATGAACGTGAGCAGATAAAAGTACCCGATGAGTCCCGTGGCAACGAAGACCGATTTGCGCGCTTCGCGTGCATCGGGAACGGTAAAAAAACGCATCAATATGTGCGGCAGGCCGGCGGTACCGAACATCAACGCGACGCCGAGGGAAATGGCCGAGACAGGATCCGGCACCAGCCCCCCGGGACGCAAGGCATCGCGACCAATCGCATGAACATCGATCGCTTGGGCGAATATCGCTTCGAGCGAAAAATCAAAGCGTGACAACACCAACAAAGCGAGTACAGTCGCGCCGAACAGCAGCAGGGTCGCCTTGATGATCTGCACCCAGGTCGTCGCGATCATGCCGCCAAAACTGACGTAGACCACCATCAATACGCCGACAAGTAGAACGGCCGCGTGGTATGGCAGACCGAACAGAATCTGGATGAGGGTGCCCGCACCCACAAGTTGCGCGATGAGATAAAGGATGACGACCGCAAGCGTGCCGCAGGCCGAGAGTATTCGAATTGGTTTCGCGCTGAGCCTGTAACTCACGACGTCCGCGAACGTGTATTTGCCGAGGTTCCGCAAGCGCTCGGCGAGCAGAAAAAGCACGATCGGCCAGCCGGCAAGCGCCCCGACAGCGTAGATCAGGCCATCGAAACCGCTGGTGTAGACCAGTCCCGACATACCGAGAAACGAGGCCGCCGACATGTAGTCTCCGGCGATCGCAAATCCGTTCTGCGTCCCCGTAATGGTGCTTCCCGCGGCATAGTAATCCTTTGTCGTGCGGGTACGCCTAGCGGCCCGCCAGGTGATCCCAAGCGTGGCAAGGACGAAGACGAGGAACATCGCGATCGCGGTAAAGTTCACCTCGCCGGCACCCACTTCGAGTTTCTCGGCGCCTGCGGCGGCCGCAGGGGTCGACAAGGCCAGCACGGCCGCGATGACGGCTGTCTTCATACCGAAGGCCACGGGATCAGCGGCTGCGCTCCAGACGCTTGATGATGGCTTTGTTATCGCGATCGAATTCGCTGTTAGCGCGATGCACGTAGATTGCGGTGAGGATGAAACCGAGCACGATGATCGATACGCCCGCAGGGATGCCCCAGGTAATCACCGTATTCGGTCCGAGGGAGATTGCGAAAACCCGGGGTGCGAAGGCGATCACCCCGATGAACGCGTAGTAGGCCGTCAACATGATCGCCGCCAGCGTCCAACTGAAGCGGCTACGCCGGCGCTGCAAAGCCTGGAACTCCGCGTCCTCGAAGATCTTCTCGTAGAGGTCGTCCATCATCGTGAGCCGGCGATTCGCCCGAAACGGTAGCGGGTTCGGGTGCGCAATGCGTATCGCTAGTGCGGCTTTGTTACCAGAGTCTGGCACTCGCCAGGCGCGCGCCCTCGGCCAGGGATTCGAACTTCTTCCACACCACCGATTGGGCCACCATCTCCCAACCGGCAAATGTGCCGAATCCGCAGTCCGCGCCTGCGATCACCTGCTCTTTGTCCCCGACGGCATCGACCGCTTCGAGGATTCGGTTGCAAATGACCTGTGGATGCTCGATGTAATTGACGGTGGAGTCGATCACGCCGGGTATGAGCAGGGTGTCCGGCGGCAGGGGGCATTCCTTGAGCGCAGCGTATTCGTGCTGGTGGCGGGGATTCGCAAATTCGATCGAAAAAGCACCGACCCTGGCTTCCCGGATAATCGGAAAGATGTCGGCGAGCGGCACATCGCGGTCGTGCGGCCCGTCGTAGTTGCCCCAACATATATGTAAACGGATGCGATCAGGTGGAATATTCTCACAAGCTTCGTTGATCGCCTCGATGTGGATGGCAATGGCGTCTTGAAAGCCCTTCAGTGTGTCGTGTTGAAACATCCCATGCCATTCCATCGCGAGATCTGGGCAATCCAGTTGCAGCACGTAGCCCCGGTCGTGGATCAATTCATATTCCTTCTTCATTTCTCGTCCCACGGCGCGAACGTAAGCTTCGTGAGATTCGTAATACTGGTTACCCATCGTAGTGCACACGATGCCAGGGCATGCGGCGGTCATGAACGCTTCGACATATTCTCCACTCACTTCAGCGAGCGCAGCGTCGAACATGTTGCACTCGCGTTTTGCCGGATCCAGATCGGTATACCGGACTTCGGCGTCCGCCGCAGGCGCATCGAATACCTTAGACATCATCATGCCGCGGTTAAACCAGATTTCTGAAAAATCTGGGTAATTCGCGAAATCGGTAAACGGATCGCGCGCGCTGACTCCGCCGAAGCCTTCGAGTCGTTGCCCGACATAAGTTTGGAACCCAACCCGCGGTTGTTCGCCGTCGTTGATGACGTCGAGGCGCACATCGATCTGTTTGCGGACGCTGTGATTGACACCCTCATCGGAGAGTTGATCGAGCCGCGCCTCATCCACGGGCCGCCCGTCCTCGGCCGCGATTAGAAGATCCGAAAGCTCACGAGTTCTCGGCAGACTGCCGACGTGCGTGGTCAGGATTCGATCTTGGCTGGATTGCATAGGTCCCCCCGATTATGGTCGCCACCGCGGACAACGGCGCTTGCAATCGCTCGTTTCCCTCTAGCGGTTGCGGTCGACAAGTGTACACGCTCGTCACTGCCAGGCACATCACGCAAGGACCCTCCACAAGTCCATAAAGCCTGGAAATCTCCGGCCGATAAAGGAGAACTGGAACCGATTCGGAGATGCCCCAAGCCGATCTGAACGGTCGTACTGCGTCCAAGCACGCGTGAAACGATGGAGCAAACCGTTTAGCCGGGAGCAGCTCGCCAAGATTGTCAAACGCTGGATGACGGTCGACGCCGAGATGACACATCTCGCGAAACAGCGCGAACAAAAGAAATCCGCGTTGCCGGTACGCGAAAACTCGAGCGCCGATGTACTGGCGGATCTCGACCATGCCGCATTGAACAATATTCGCGCGCTGCAGAGGGACGGATCGAATGCAATACTCGCCAAAATCATCGGCATGTATCTCACCAATTCACCGAAACTTCTGGAAAAAACTTCAGGAAGCCGCCGTCACCGGAAATGGAGAATTGATGCGTGCGTCCGCGCACAGTCTGAAATCTGCCAGCGCCAACCTCGGTGCGTCCCGGCTCGCCGAATTGTGCGAGGAACTCGAAGACTTTGGACGTAATGACAATGCGATGGGCTCGCTTGCTAGCTTGGGTATCGTCGAGTTCGAATTCGAAGCGGTTTGTAACGCCTTGAGCCAGGAGCTGGATGACAAGGCCGCTTGAGGCGAAACCGGTTCGCTAGGGTCGTGTCCGTCGCCGGCTGAACCTCTTTTGCGGCTACTGGTCCAAGGTCGCAATGCTCGTCCGCTCGCTGCCAAAAATGAATGCCCTTCGCGTTGTCACCGTTGTCGGCCTTTTCAGCCTCACAGCCGCGATCGTGGCCGCGACCGGAGCACGCGAGCTCGGCAAACAGATCGGGATCCCGGCGCCCGAATTCACCCAAACCGAGCCCGGCGCGTGGTTGAACAGCGCGCCGCTCACGCTTACCGATCTCCAGGGCCAGGTTGTTCTGGTCGATTTCTGGACGTTTGATTGCTGGAACTGCTATCGCTCGATACCCTGGCTGAAAGCGCTCGAGGAACGGTTCAAGGCCGACCCCTTCACGCTGATCGGCGTCCATACGCCTGAATTCGATCACGAACGCAAGCTTGAAAACGTGCGCGCCAAGGTAGCCGAATTCGAACTCACCCATCCCGTCATGATCGACAATGATTTTTCATACTGGCGTGCAATGGGTAATCGATACTGGCCGGCGTTTTACCTGATCGACAAGCAAGGCGCAGTGCGTAAGGTGTTCGTCGGGGAAACTCATATCGGGGATTCGCAGGCGCGGCGAATTCAACATGCCATATCTGGGCTTCTGACTGAAAAATAGGACCATACGAAATCGTCCGATTGGATCGAGACTGTTCGGTTTCGACCTGGGTTTTAAATTGGGTTTTCCGAATGATAAGACGTTTTCTTGCTCGTAAGCGTAATTGTCATTCGCCCGCAAGCGGGCTCCTACGGTGACTCTCGTAACGTAGGAGCCCGCTTGCGGGCGAATTGAAATCTCTATCGTAAATCGGAACAACCATTTGGAGGACCGTATAGACGCCAGACGGCTTGACTTGTCGCGCTGGTTTAGTGACTCTCGCCCCGTTTCGCTGACCCTGCGCTACACACAGGGCGTCGAAGATTGCGAATAAGGGAGGACTCCTCAATGACCGGACTGTTGTCCAAAGCGCGTATCATCGCGAAACCCGGCTTCAATCGCTGGCTGATTGCGCCCGCGGCGCTGGGTATTCACTTGTGCATTGGTTCGGTCTACGCCTGGAGCCTGTTCAACCCCGCCTTGACCAAACGAATCGGCGTCGTAACCAGCGCTGCAGACGACTGGTCCCTAAAGAGCGTTGTCTGGATCTTCACCGTGGCGATCGTCTTTCTCGGTTTGTCGGCGGCGATCGCGGGTAAGTGGCTCGAACAGGTCGGTCCGCGTATGGTCGGCGTCGTGTCCGCGTGTTGCTGGGGCGGCGGTTTCATCGTCGGTGGCACCGGGATCGTTACGGGTCAATTGTGGCTGATCTATCTGGGCTACGGGGTGATCGGCGGCTGCGGTCTGGGTCTCGGATATGTCTCCCCGGTCGGCACCTTGATCCGCTGGTTTCCGGACCGGCGCGGCATGGCCACCGGCATTGCTATCATGGGCTTCGGCGGCGGTGCGATGCTCGGCAAGCCGATGATCGACGGCTTTCTGCGCCTCTACTACGAAGCCCCGCAGTATCTCGGAACCGTCGATTCCCTGAGCCTCGTCACTGATGCCGGGCGGCGCATGGCCGAAGTCGGCGGCCAGCTTCGTGAAGTCGTCGTCGTCGGCACCAACGACGCGGCGAATATGATTGTCGAAGGCCCTTCGGGCGTATACCTCGTCGATTCCGGTACGGTCGGCGCCGCGCAGACGTTCTTCACTCTGGGCGGCATCTACTTCGTGATCATGCTCATCGCCGCCTTTTCGTACCGCCTGCCACCCGCCGGATGGAAGCCCGCGGGTTGGAAACCGCCGAGTGAAGATGCAGAACGCACCGCAATGATCACGCGCCACGATGTGGACATTAACCAGGCGCTGAAAACACCGCAGTTCTATCAGCTTTGGATCGTACTGTGTTTCAACGTGACCGCCGGCATCGGCGTGCTAGCGGTGGCGAAGACCATGATGACCGAGATCTTCGGGACCACCCTTCCCGGCAGCGTCGATCTGGAGTTTGCCGCAACCTACGTTCTTATGATCAGCCTGTTCAATATGATCGGGCGCTTTTTGTGGGCGAGCGCTTCAGATTACATGGGCCGGAAGAATACCTACCATATTTTTTTCGGCTTGGGGATCTTGCTCTACTGCTCGATTCCCTATTTTGCGCAGCAGGTCAGCGTAAACCCCGCTGTGGTCTGGCTGGTAGGCTTCTACGCGGCCACGATGCTCATCTTCACCATGTACGGTGGCGGTTTCGCGACGATCCCCGCCTACCTCGCCGATATCTTCGGCACCCGTTATGTCGGCGGCATCCACGGACGCTTATTGACCGCCTGGAGCACCGCCGGCGTGCTCGGCCCGCTGGCGATTACGACCTTGCGTGAGAACGCCGTCACCAAAGCCCTGTCGGATCTCTCAGCCCGCGTCGAACCCGAGCGGTTTCGCGCGAGCTTCGGCGCCGGCGTCGACCAGCTCGAGCAGCTCGTGGCAGCCAAGACCGTCACGATTTCGAAGCTCATGGAGATCGCGCCGCCCGGCACCACCGATCCGACCTCGGGGTTGTACAACCAGACCATGTACCTGATGGCCTTTCTACTGTTTCTAGCCTTGATTGCCAACGGCCTGATGAAGCCCGTGCATCGAAAACATCACATGTCCGAGATACCCGCCAATAGTTGAGGCACGCCCAGACCGCCAAGATCGGCCTGCCGGCGTCGGTGTTAGCGTGGTCGCCGGCGTCCCCGAGCTCGGCAGCCTGGCCTTGATGGTCCTCGGTATGGCAGGTATCGGTCTGCAACGCTTCCGCGTACGGGTTTGACCCAGCGCGGAATCGTCCCGGTGGGTCGCGCGTACGGCGCGCGGCCCGTCACCTTTTTTTGTAGCCCGGAATTCTCATTACCGTCCCGCGGCGCGCGCCGATCCGCTCGCCGGCCGATGCGATCCCGCAGTCAAGGAGAACCCGCCCCCGGCACTTCGACACGGCAGGTTTCAACGCGAGCTTTCTTCGCGCCGGACGCGACCTCTTCGATTTCGCCTTCGTAAGTCAACGCGAACAGGGTACGGCCGTCCGCGCCACCCAGATTGCAGGCCACCGCGCGCTTGCCCGGAACTTCGATACGATGAGAGACGTCCCCGCCCTCCATGACGCGAATGAATTCACCGCTCATGAAGCAGGCGACCCAGATCGCACCCTCCTGGTCGAGGCAGATGCCGTCCGGTGTCCGCTCGCCGAGGTCGGCCCATACGCGCCGGTTCGTCAGACGGCCGTCGCCCGCGCGGTCGAATGCCGTCAGCACGTTGCCGAAGGTCTCGGCACAGATCAGCGTTTTACCGTCGCCGGTAATGACCGTGCCATTCGGAAAATTCATATCGGACGCGGCGATCCGAATCGCGCGCTTCGGCGTGACCAGAACCAAGTTGGCGAGGGCCGGATCGGCGCCGTTCATGAGATCGAACCCGAAATTACCGACGTAGATATTGCCATCGCCGTCGACGATCGAGTCATTGATATCCGCCGACACCAGCGACGACAGATCGGCATAGTCCGAGAGCACGCCTTTGCCATCGACTTTCACGAGCTTACGGTCGGCCATTGAAACCACCACGAGGGTCCCATCCGGGAGAAAATTAAGGCCTGATGGGCGCTCCGGAATTTCTGCGATGACCGTGCGCTCGCCCGCCTCCGTAAGCGTGTAAATGGTGTGCCCCCACATATCCGACACCCACAATTTGCCGTCGTGCCAGCGCGGCCCTTCGAGAAAAACAAAACCTTCGGCCAGGGTTTCGAGCTCGCCGTTCCCCATAATTCCTCCTCGTGGTCAATCGTCATCCAGACCAAACAGCTGATCGAGTTCGGCGCGGCCGGCATCCCCGTCTGTTGCGGCGGGCAAATCCGATTCGGTGCCGAACAGTAGGTCGAGTTCGGCTCGCGACCTGGTGGCTTCGTCGTTCGACTTCGCCCGGTAGGCGTTCGGCGACGGCTTGAAATAATCGCAGAAGTTCGCGCGTATCTTGTTCGTTACCTGGGCGGCGATGGGCTCGTCACACGCGTCCGCCACCGAAGGGTTATAGAACACGCACAGCTTGCATACATGCAGGTCCGCGTCGCACTCACCGCACACTTCCTCGCGCTGCAACGGGAAAAGATCGTCGTCAAGATCCGCGCCGCAGCGCCAACATGAGATCACGCCATCCACGAGAGCTTCAATAGCGGTCCAATGAGTATTCCGCAAGATTCATTTCGCCGGTGCCCAAAGCAATCCGATCGGCGACCAATTTACCGGCACCGGGGGCCATCGTCCATCCGAGATGTCCGTGTCCGGTATTGACGAAGAGACCTTCGACCGGCGTGTCTCCCATGATTCCCACGCCATCTGGGGTCATCGGCCTGAACCCCGTCCAGTGCGCCGATTGTCTGCGGTCGATCTTTTTTGCACCCCCGGGATAGACGCGACGCACCAGTTCGTAGAGATTTTCTATCCGCCCGGGCGTCAAGGCATCATCGAATCCAGCGAACTCGGCGGTGCCGGCAACGCGCAGGCGCTCACCCAAGGGACACATGGCGGCATGAAAATGGTCGTCGATGACCGGGATCTGGGGCTTCGACGGCCAGTCGGACAGGGGTAGGGTTATAGAGTACCCCTTGACCGGCTGCACCGGGAGTTTTACACCGACACCTGCGGCCAGGCGCGTGCTGTGACTGCCGGCTGCAAGGACACAGGACTCGGCCGATATCACCTCAGCGTCGACGATCAAAGCGTGGAATCGACCATTCGTAACCAGGAGTTCGGACACCTCGGATTCGAGCATAAACGAGACACCGTCATCGGTGCACCTTTGCATCAACTCGCGGCAGAATTTGTGCGCATCACCCGACACGTCGTCCGGGAAATGGATGCCTCCACTGAGTTCGCTCTCAATCGCTTGCAGCGCGGGTTCGAGCGACGCGACTTCCGATCGGGTTAGCGCAGTATAGCGAACATCCCATTGGCGACAGCGCTCCGCGATGGCGACAGCATTGTCGAGCTCTTTTTCGGTGCGGAATATCTTGAGCGTGCCCAGATCGGCACGGTCAAAGTCAAAATTAAGCGAGGCGTAATGCTCGTTGAGTACCGACAATGAATAATCAGCGAGCCGAGTGTTTTTTTCGAGGTTTGAAAAGAAAATCCGCTCGTTGGAATTTCTGAAGAACGCGAACGACCAGGCAAGCATGCGCGGCAGGGCACGCGGCCTAATCAGCAACGCGGAATCCTCGCGCCCCAGCATCTTAAGCGCGTCCCACAGCACCCCCGGCGCATTCCAGGGACTCGCCTGGCTGGCGTGCAGCATGCCCCCATTAGCAAAGCTCGTTTCGAGCCCGGCGCCGGGTTGACGATCGATCACCAGGACTTCTGCGCCGTGGCGGCGTAGAAAAAAGGCTGTGGTCAGGCCCAGCAGGCCGGCGCCGATTACGACGGTACGCATCCGCGAAGATTCCCGGTTATTCAGAGGATCCTTAGTCCGTATCTTCGCGATCGACTCTGATATTTGCAATCACCTGCAGCCGCAGTGGCCCAGCGATTATTCGTCGCTGGTCGTGATGCGTACGCCCGCGAATCCCGCGATTCCGGGTTGGGCAAACCCAAGCACCTCTTCGAAATTTTCGTCGAGCAGGTTATCGACACGTAGGAACAATCGAACATGCCGGTTTACGTGGTATCCCGCCGAGGCTCCAATCGAGGTATGTCCGCCAAGAGGTACGCGGGACCGCGGAAAGCTTGAAAAATCGAAATCGTCCTGATCGCCGACAATGTTGACGCGCAAATTGATATCACCGCGCCCATCGAATACGAAATAGCTGGCGTCAACAGAACCCTGGTGGGTTGGAATGCGCACCTTGGTGAGCCGTGGACCATCGAGCAAATCCGTCGCCTTGACGTAGGTGTAGCCGCCGGTTGCTTCGAACGCATCGCCGATCCTGGTTCGAACGCTGACCTCGACCCCGCGTCGCCGCGTGATCCCAGGGAGGTTGATCGCGGTGAACGCCCCGCCGCCCGCAGCGAAGAAACCGTTGATCTCTTCCTCGGTACGCTCATTGAAGTAACTCACGTCCAAAAGGCTGGCGAACGGTTCGAAGCGCTTCCTGAAACCGACTTCCCAGCCCGTCGATTTTTCGGGTCGCAGACCCGGGTTGCCGACGAACGTGATTCCCGAACCCGGACTGAAGCCGAATCGCTCGAAAAACGTCGGATCCTTTTGGCCGGTGCCGTAGACGAGCGTAATCCGTCCGAGATCGAAGGCCATATCGTAGGCACCCGCCGCCCGGAACGTTGTAACGTTTTTGAAATCACTGTTACGGTCGTAGCGCACACTGGCGCTCACGGCAAGCACATCGAACCAGCGTGAAGCATATTCTACAACGTAGCCCGTAACGTCGAGGTTGCGCTCGAATCCCCGCTGGTTGAATTCCTCCAATTCATGATCCAGCGCGAAAACTAGCGCGTGATCATCAACCCACCAGCCTTCGGTCCTGAACCGCCAGGTCGATTGATAACTGAAGGCATACTTGTCGCCGCTCTGGCTACTGTCGAGAAACGCCGCTGGATCGAACGAGTTGTTTTTTGTGGATGTCCAGCGCCCATAGAGCTGCTGCATCCATGCCCCGTCCCATAACGCGAGGGTCAGGCCCGCACTCGCGTAGCTCTGATTGGTATCCGAGACACCCCCTGAATCGATCGGCAGGCTAGTTACGAAGTCGAAACTGTCTATCTGGGAATCGGTGCTGGTATGGCGAACGCTGGCATCTAGTCGTAACGCGTCATTAAGCTGTAAGCGACTTTTAATATTGACGGTTTGCTTGTGATAAGCATCGTCTTCATCGCCTTTGCGCGAAACATTAATTCCACCGGTATCGATACGGTTCACCGCGGCTCTTACGGACAGGTTGTCGATACTCCCGCCGACGCCCGCACTGATCCGGTTGGTCGCAAAACTGCCGCCTTCGAGCACGAAATCCGCCGAGGACGCCTCGTCAGCACCGCGCGTGATGATATTGATCACGCCGGCCACGGCTTCGCTTCCCCACAGTGAACTGTGCGGGCCGCGGACGATTTCGATTCGCTCTATGTTATCGCCCGTGAGATTGGCGAAATCAAAACCATCGGTCGTCGACAAATCGTTCGCTTCGATGCCATCGATGAGGACGAGCACGTGGTTCGCTTCCGCGCCGCGGACGCGTATCTGGGTCATCTTTCCGACGCCGCCCGAGTTGCTGACCGCCAGGCCCGGCACGGTACGCAGTAAATCGGAGACGAATGAGATGTGCCGTCTTTCGATTTCGGCACGGTTGATGACCGTAACCGAACTCGTCGCTTCCGCGATGGATTGCGGCAAGCGTGAGGCCGTGACGATCATGGTTTCCAGATATTCCTGTTCGTCGGCGAACGCGACGAACGGTGACAAGGTGGCTGCGAAAAGGCAGATAATGCGCATGTCAGGGGCTCCCGCTGCAACCCACACCCGGGTAGCAATTGACGGCTGATCGCCGCGGAACCGGAAACGTGCGGAAAATCTGGCGAGAGATTTCGCACCGACTCGACCCACCGCGATTCGGTTGAAGAAACCGCTCCAGGGTTTCCCGATCAGCGCGCGGCCGGTCTCCGGACTCGCGAGTGACGAGGATTTGATTCCCGCCGCAATCTCCGCCTTCCCGTGCCAAGGCACAGTGGCATATCGAAGATTGTTTACTCGCCTACCGTTGCGGGGGCAGCGCCGGATTTGCATCGATTTTAAAAATCGTGCGCACCGGCTTCCCGTTTACCCCATCCGCGGGATTCGCGGACAGGAACCTGCACGCCAGGTTAAGCCACAGGCTAACGGACGCGTTGCGCAATCACAAGCGCCCAACGCGCAGCCTGCGAAATTTCAAATAAGAATCAAGCGGTCGGATTTCACCGCGGGCCCCGTTCATTTGCCCGGGGATCCGCCGTTTTGCGGGCGCTGATCTTTAGCGGAATGCTCGCGGCCCGAAACCGCAGTTCATACCGCACTCCATTCATGTACCGGCTACAGACTGCCGGATAACGCAGCTCCTGAACGGCCCGTCAACCCGTCGGGCGCGTGCCGCCCGCACTCCGTCGGTGCCGACCTATCAGGCGACGACGTCCTTGATGGCTTTCATAGCCGTGGCGCGCACCGAGAGGCTGGCCGGCCGTGCGTCCACCTTGACCATTTCACCCGTGAACGGGTTGCGCGCCATACCGGCCTTACGTGCGGCCTTTTGTGCGCGGCGAAATTTCACGCCGAGGTCAGGAACCGTAAATTCACCCGACCCGTTCTTCACCAAGTGCCTGGCAGCAAGGTCCTTTGTCGCTAAGAATACAGCTTGCACTTCCTTCTTGGTCAGACCCGTTTCTTCTGAAAGCGCGCTCAGGATCTGCGACTTGGTTTGCTTGTCATTAATGGCGCGTGGTTTGGCTTGGCTCATAGTTTCTCCCTTACCAGGTGGTAGAGTTATTCTTACAACGAAGTCCGTGGTTCGATCCTTCGCAAATACAATTTCGTCGCTGACGCCTATTCATTGAAGCAGATTTCTCCAGCAATCTTGATGCGTGTCCCCAAAGTTACGGCCCTCTTTCGCGCGATGCGTTCGATGGCCAAACCGATCAGGATCGGTACCGGCGCCGAAGGTCTGAATCGACCGCGCTAATATAATGCCCGCCACGAAAATTGGAAGCCTTGACAGGTAGAAATATGGATTTATTCGCGAAGAAATGTTGAATCCTGCGCACCTCAATCGGGCTGGACGTCGTCTCCATCGAACCGGACCTCCCCCAGCATCGTCAGAACTACACCCTTGGTTGCGGTTTTATCCCACATGCTTACCTCAACGACTTCAAGTCGATCCTTGATTCGCTCATAGGGATACATCGGGGGAAAGTCACGTCTCGGCCACTGAGTGGCCGCCATCATGAAGACATAGGGGCAGTCCCGAAGCCGCGCAAAAAAATGCTCGTCGTCAGCCGAAACACCCGCAAGCGGCTGGCCGCGCCTGCGGCCGTAAAGCGGAATATAGGAATAGGCCGCGGACGATACGCAAGCGCCGGCCGGCAGGTGTTCGTCGATTCCGCGCATGCCATCCAGCACGCGCGTGACGCCGTTCATCACGGCCGTCGCCCGGAGCGGCGTGTCGTACATGTACCATTGCGGGGAGCGTACGAAATTTTCGGCTTCGGTTCCCTCCGATGCAATCACCTGCTGCACCATGATGAGCGTGCTTGGCGCGAGCACCAGCATGATGATCACGATCTGGACCATGCCTGCTGCCCGGCGGATCGAGGGTGCGCAATAGCTAGCCAAGAAGTGGGTGCCGACATAGCTGTAGAGCAGAAAGATCGGCAGCAGAACCTGCAGAAACCGGCGCATATGATCGGGGAAAGGCCACACCACGATGAGCGCGAGATAGAAGGCGAGGTATAAGCTTTCGATTTCAAAACGCCGTGCGCGTAAGATCCAACCGATAAAGAACAGCAACGACAGCAATCCGACTGCATAGCTTGCATGCGGCGCCCCGATCAAATCGAAGCCGCTAACGAGTCCAAGCCAGATGGCCGGTAAATTGATCGCGAGCTGATCCGCCACGTAGGCAATAGTCGCCGGCAAGGAATCCCGCTTCACGGAATCGAAGTAGCTCGGCTCCATGCCGTTGAAGGTTTCCACGAGGGTCCATGCCGTGATTGGCACCAATGCGAGGATCGGGATTGTCAACCGTCTGCTACGGGTCCCGTCGGACAGCCAATGGATCAGCAGCGCCGCGATGCCGGTAATGCCGACCATTCTTACCAGCGCGCTCATCCCGATCAGGACCGCTGCGAAGGAATGAGCCCGAGACCCGGCCCGTTCGACCCGCCATAACGCGAACCCTGCGAATACCACGGCCACGTACAACGGTTCGCTCTGAATCGAAATAGCCGTGAGCATGGTCGCGGGCGACAGGGCAAAGATCAGCGTGATGCTCAGGGCTTCCGCCAGCAATAATCGCTTCGTCCGCAGCCACAGGTACACGGCGCATACGGCGCCCGCCGACATGCACGATGTCGCTACATAGCTCGCCACCGGATGGTCGCTGCCGCCCCCCATCAACGCCAGCAACAGTGGATAGAGCGGCGGAAATGCAAAATCGTGGAACATCGAAACGCCCAAGTCGTGAGGTGCCGGCCGGTACGGCGAAAGATAGTCCGCAATCGTCAGGTAGACACCGGAGTCCGTAATATTTCCGATATATCCGTCCCGGACCGACAACCAGGTGTAGAAAACGGCGGAGAGCAAGAATAGCGGACCCGCTTCGGCCAAACACCGGCGCGCCGTCAACGCCGTGCTGTTCGTAGATTGTTTAGCCCGCATATCTCACGGGAGTTCTGCTGCGTCTATGTTCAGCACGTTTTAAAAGCCTGGTCGATCGCTTCCAGCGCCGCCAATGCACCTGATGCGATCCGGTGGCTTACATGCGTGGACAGATCGGTCCGGTCCGGATTTATTTCGACCGTTATGCAACCCCTGGCGGTCGCTTCGGCGACAGGGCTGTAAATATAGGGGAAAGCAGCGGTCGTACCGATGGCAAATATCACGTCGAAGCCGCGACCAATTTCGCGTTCGTAGGCCTTCGTCGCCGCGGTCGGCAACCTTTCCCCAAAAAGAACGACATCGGGCCGCACCAGGCCGTCGCATTTGTCACACCTCGGCGGTATTGCGAGCAGGTTGAAATCCTCGACATCAAATCCTGCCCGACAATCACAACAGAATAGATGTCGTAAATTGCCGTGCAGCTCGATGACGTTGGCGCTGCCGGCCGTTTGATGAAAACCGTCGACGTTTTGTGTGATCACCCACAGGTCAAAATGTGCGTCCCATTGAGCAAGCAGATAATGACCGTTGTTGGGTTGCGCGCCACGGCAGGCGCGTTCGATTTGGGCGAGGTATTTCCAGGTCAACGCGGGGTTACATGCGAAGGTATAGGCATGCAGGATCTCTTCGATCGGCAGGCCCTCCTCAACACTCATATCGTTATACAAGCCGCCGATACCCCGATAAGTCGGCAGGCCCGATTCCGCGGACATTCCAGCCCCGGTAATGACGGCGACACGCTTCGCGCTGCGTAGCGCCGTGGCAATCTGTTCGATGTTTCCGCGTTCGGGATTGCTCACGCGCTACCTCACTCGCTCAAGCTGCGGTTTCGGCTACGATATCGGCATCGGCTGCCGCCAGAGAGTGGCATTACGCCCCTGACCTCCCGAGGCGCCGGACACGGGCGCTGTACGATGTTCGTACGCACGGTTCGATACGGTGTCTCGATTCAGGTATCGATTCGCCCGCAAGCGGGCTCCAACGGGGGCCGCGGGTTTATATCCGGGGCATTGTTGTAGGAGCCCGCTTGCGGGCGATTCATTCGTAACACTTATTGGACCCGGGCCAGGGGCCCGCGGACCAAGCGCCCCGGCAGGTTGCCGGTATGTTCGTTATTTTCGAGCAGCACTTCCCCGTTTACTACAGTCGTGCTGATGCCGGTCGCGGTTTGTTTCAATCGGGGAGCACCGGCCGGCAAGTCGTTGATTAGTTCCGGCATGTCCTGAACGATCGTGTCCGGATCGAACACGACGAGATCAGCGTTCATGCCTTCGCGGATCAGGCCTCGGTCATGGAGCCCCCACGCCGTAGACGTATCGTAGGTAATCAAACGCACCGCCGCTTCAAGCGTGAATTCCTGCCTGTCCCTGACCCAATGGCTCAGCAAATGCGTTTGCAGCGAAGAATCCATGATCTGGGCGACGTGGGCGCCCGAATCGGAAAACGTCACGACGCTGCGCGGGTGTTTCATCATCTCGAGAACGTGGTCCTGGTTCTCGTTTGCCAGCGGCTGGCGGAAGAACACCTCGAAATCGCGCTCGATGGCGATATCTATCATCGCTTCAACTGGATGGACACCGCGAGCTCTCGCGACGTCTGCCATGACTTCCTCATCGCCGATATCGTTAAACAGATATATCCAATCCCATTCGGGCGGGCGCGCTTCGGCGCCAACAATGCGCGGACCTTCGTAAGCACGGCTCGCCACTTCGATCAGCTTCCGTTTGATCTCGGGATCACGCAGGAGATCTTTTTGTTCATCGAGCGGCTTCGCTCGAACGTCGCGCCAGACCTCCCAATCATCGAAGGGCGTGTGCGATTTGAACGATAACAAGGTCGAAATCGAGCGGCTGTGCGCCTGTAAAAACATACGACCGCCGGCTTGTGCTACTTCGTTTGCAAGTTCGTAAAACGGCGGCCACACTTCCGGTGCGATGCGCATGCTTGGCATGCCGAAAGTTACCGGGCGTCCCGACTCGACGGCGAGGTTCTTGAGCCGGTCGAAGTATTCTCGTTGTCGCCTGGGATTTCGGCCAGGCGCCTCGCTGGCAATTTCGAAAATCCCGGCACCGAGTTCCCCCATGGCGTTGACAATGGCCCGGACCTCTTCCCAGTCGGCGACTCGACTCGCCACGGGTCGATCATCGCTGGTTAGGTGGTTGTAGGTACGCGAGGTCGAAAACCCGATGGCGCCGGCTCGAACGGCATCCTGTACTGCGCGCTGCATGCGTTGAAGTTCGTCGGGCGTGGCCTGCTCGATGAAGGCGCGTTCACCCATGACGTAAGTTCTGAGCGCTGAGTGCCCGATGTACCCGCCGTAGTTGATTCCCTTCGGGAGTTCGTCGATGACGTCGAGAAATTCGGGGAAGGTCTCCCAACGCCATTCAATGCCCGCCAGCATGGCATCGCGCGACAGGTCTTCAGCCCGCTCCAGATTGCGGAAGACCAGATCAGCGTCCTGCTCGGCACACGGCGCCAGAGTAAAGCCGCAGTTGCCCATGATCACGGTTGTCACGCCGTGGTAGCAGGAAGACGAACCCAGGGGATCCCAGAAAATCTGCGCGTCCATGTGGGTGTGGCCGTCGACGAATCCAGGAGTTACTACCTGCCCATCCGCATCGATAGTGTTTCTAGCCCCGCCATTGATGCGCCCGATATTGACGATCTTGTCACCGGCAATACCGATGTCGGCGGGAAAGCGCGCGGCACCGGAGCCATCGATTACGTTACCGTTTTTTATGACGAGATCGTATTGCATTAATGTTGTCCACCAGATCCAGAACCTCTGCGCAGAGTACCAAGGTTCTGGATTTTCGCAAATTAGGGGCGTTAACGACGGATCGCGATGCCAGAATCGGACGACCGCGGCCTTGCAGCTTCCGCGTTATGGCGGTTCCGCGTGCAATAAGTGCGAAATACGGCGAAAATTCCCGGTGCACAATACGACCATTGAAGGTGAGGCAGATGACGGCTTATTCGATTATTGACGTCGACACCCATGTCACCGAGGCGCCCGATCTGTGGACGAGCCGGGTACCGGCCCGCATGCGCGATGCGGTGCCGCGGATCCAGATCGACAAACGCGGCCGCAACATGTGGTACATCGGCGATCAACCGGTCGCCAAACTCGGGATGAGCGCGACAGCCGGTGTCGGCGATATAAAAAAGCCGCCCAATGGTTACGACGAAATGCATCCCGGCGCCTACGATGCCGATGCGCGGCTCAAGTACATGGACGAGATCGGTATCTGGGCGATGGTTATGTACCCCAACGTCGGTGGATTCGGCAACCAGACATTCCTCAAGCTCGGCGACCTGGAATTGATGTTGACCTGCGTTCAGGCTTACAACGACTGGCAGACGGAATGGGCGTCTGCCGATCCGCGACGCTTGCTGCCGATAACCTCGACGCCATTCTGGGACGTGGATGCGGCGGCCGCGGAAGTCCGCCGCTGCGCGGCGATGGGGCACCGGGGGATCCTGTTTACCGGCGAACCACAATCCGTGGGGCAGCCCGTGCTCGGAGATCCACACTGGAATCCTTTGTGGGAGGTCGCCGTCGAGTACGATTTACCGATCAGTTTTCACATCGGTTCCGGCAATCTGGAGAGCGGAATCAGCCGGGAAAAAATGAAGACCTACGGACGCATGGCGGCGTTCACCGAAGTGGCGGTGGAATTCTTCATGCGCAATGGCACGCATTTGAGCGATCTCCTTCTCTGCGGGGTGCTCGCCCGTTATCCGGATATTAAGTTCGTGTCCGTTGAAAGCGGCATCGGCTGGATCCCCTTCGTTCTGGAAGCCCTCGACTACCAGTTCATAGGCAACCGCGTCGCCGAAGAACGGCCGGATCTGGACATGCTGCCGTCTGAATACTTTGCGCGCAACGTCTACGGCTGTTACTGGTTCGAACAGATCGCACCGCGGCGCCTGATCGACAAGGTCGGGGAGGATAACATTCTGTTTGAAACTGATTTCCCCCACCCGACGTCCTTGTTCGGAGGAGAAGTACACAAACGCATTCGCGCCGGTTTGAACGAATGTGAGGAGAGCGTGAAACGCAAGATTCTTTGGGAGAATGCGCGGCGCCTGTACAAGGTCGAACTACCCGAAGCTGCAGTACAGACCATTGGCTGATCAGGTTCGATATGACCGAAATCCAGACCCCTTACCTGGAATTTCGCGAAGTTCTCGCGCTTCACATCAAAGAAATTGAAGCACAGTAGGTCGAACGCCATTCGATTGACTGGTATTTTTTACGCTATCTGAAACGGGTATCGAAAAGCGCCATGTCGACATCGTCCTCCCATGAAGTGAGCGGTGCCGTGCGTGGTCTCATCCGGTTTTACGTGGATTCAATCGATGCGGGTTCGGCCCTCGGCCAGCGCTTGGAAGAGGTCGTCAGTTTTCACCGACGCGCGGTCCGCCTCTATCGGCGCGAATGATTGATCGTGACCGTGTAGCGAGTGCTGATCACCCGTATGATCCGTATCTTGATCGGCTTCGACCGCTGGGCCAGGCGCTAAGCCTACTGTTCGTGCGGATTGGCCCTGCGAGAGGAAATCCCTATAATTTTTGCCATTCATCGATCCGGAAACTTGGGATGAAACAATGGCTCGCAGCGCCTTTGATTGCGCGTATCGCGGACTTATCGATGGCCGTTACCGTCGCCGCGGACCCGACGTGGGAAGGTGATCTGTCGCCGATCAATTCTGCCGACTGGAATCCGGCGACGGCGCGTCACCTGATCGATCGGGCGGGATTTGGAGGCACGCCCGGGGATATCGAGGCGCTCGCCGCGATGACGCCTGAACATGCGGTTCGCCACATGGTCCGCTTCGAGGACGAGATACCTGCTGAGCGGCAATCGTTCGATCATTCCGGCATCTTCGACGAAGGCCTCGACCCTTTTCCGCCGAGCCGGCCGGCAACCACGGCGCTGGCACAAGAACACGGTGAAGCACTCGGCATCAAGGTGAAACCATCAGGCAACCGCCCGATGCAGGCGATCGTCGACAAGTTCTTCTATTGGCTGCGCGCCAGCCGCCTGGAAACGGATCGGGTGGCATACTGGTGGGCGAACCGGATGCTGGTGACGCCTTATCCCCTGCAGGAAAAGACGGCACTGTTCTGGCACGGTCATTTCGCGACGAACGAGGACAAGATCCGCGATTACCGCAAGCTATTGAAGCAACTCGAGCTGTTTCAACGCGAAGGACTGGGTAATTTCCGCACCTTGTTGATCGGCGTCGCCCAGGATCCGGCCATGCTCGCGTTTCTCGATGCCGGCGTAAACGTGAAAGGCTCACCCAACGAGAACTTTGCGCGGGAGATCATGGAATTGTTCACCATGGGCGTCGGCAACTACACCGAACGTGACATTCGTGAAGCTGCACGCGCGTTTACCGGGTGGAATTATTCAGGGCTCGAATTCCGGGTCGACCCCGCCAAGCACGATGACGATCAAAAGGAATTTCTCGGCCGCAAGGGCAACTTCGACGGTGTCGAGGTAATCGACATCATCCTCGAGGAGGAGATCACAGCCGAGTTCATCGCGGCCAAGCTCTATCGCTTCTTCGTACGCGAAGACATCACGCCGGAATTCAAAGCACGTCTCGGTAAGCTGCTCAAGGACGCTGATTACGAAATCACGCCCTGGCTCGAAACCGTTTTCCTGTCGCGCGATTTCTACGCCGCATCTTCAATCGGTACACGGATCAAGAGCCCGGTCGAACTGGTCATCTCGACTTATCGTAAGCTTGACCTGGACGTCGTCCCGGGAGCGCCCGATTTCAACCTCGTCACCGGCGCCCTGGGGCAGCGCCTGATGCATCCGCCCACGGTCGCGGGCTGGAGTTATGGCCGCAGCTGGATCACGCCGAGTCTGTTGATCGAACGGGGCAATTTCGCGCTCGACGTGGTCTTTCCCGATATTGCCTTCGTCCCCAACGATCGGTATCCGGAATACCCGAGCGGCCCCGAGATCCGGGCGGTCCACAGGCGCCTGCGCGACGGCGAAGACATCGCTTCGGCCACCCGTCCCGTCGATACCGTTCACGTCGACGGCATGATGTCGATGTCCAATACGGTCGATCGCGATGAAGCCTTCAACACCCGCTACGGGAGCTACCGCGGCTGGCAAACTGCCATCGAACGCGTCAAGCCCATCCCGCGCCACCTGGCGAAGCTCAACCTGACGAAGATGGTGATGACACGGGAACTGGTGACGCCCGTCGCAGTGGTGGACTATTTTATGCGCCGGTTTTTCTCGGTCCCGCTGGACGCCACGACCCAATCCATGCTCGCCGACGCGTTCGAGCACGAACTCGGCACAGGTGAGGTTTTGTCTGCGCGAACCTACATGGAAGAGCCCTTGCGGGTGTTGCTGCACATGATGCTGAGCCGGCCCGAATATCAATTAGGCTGAAAACATGTTGAATCGACGCATGCTTCTCAAACGTACCGCCTGGGGGCTTGGCGGCTTGGGCCTCTTCTCCGGCAGCCTTTTTTCGGCAGTCTCGCGCGCCTTTGCGGCCGAGGCGGCACTCGAAGAGCGGATCCTGGTCGTGTTCGAGCTATCCGGCGGCAACGATGGATTGAATACGGTCGTCCCTTTCTCCGACGACGCCTATTACCGGTTACGGCCGCGGATCGGCATCAGGCCCCATGATTTACTGAAACTGGACGATGACTGGGGATTCAACCCCGGACTGTTGGGCCTCCAGCGCCTCTGGAATGACGGACAGCTCGCGATCGTACACGGCTGTGGTTACGAACGGCCGTCTTTTTCACACTTCACGTCCATGGCTTACTGGCATACCGCCTCGCCTAACAGCGGTGACGAGTACGGCTGGTACGGGCGTCTGGCTGATGCGATGGCGAGTGAAGCGCCGGCGAATTTTCTGATCAACATCGACACTGCACAGTCCCTGGCGGTCAAGAGCCGTATTCATACGCCCGTGGTGTTCGACGATCCGGAGCGCTTCAAGCGCAACGCGCTTTTGCAGGAAAAAGCCATTCTCGATTACGTCGACGACCAGTTCGGAAAAAACGCAACCCTCGACTACCTCAACCTCGTCGCGCGCGGCGCGCGCGAAGCCTCTGCGCTGGTTCGCCAAGCCTGGGCGAACTACCGCTCGCCAGTCGACTATGGCATCGCCCCATCTCAATTCCGCAAGGTGGCGGCGTGTATCGCGGCGGGCCTGCCGACCCGGCTCTACTACATTGCGTTTCCCAACAACGCTTTCGATACCCACGTGCAGCAACCCGATCTGCATCGACGTCTATTGAGCTATGCGAGCGACGCGGTATACGGTTTCCTGCACGATATGGAGCGCATCGGATACGCAGACCGCGTGTGCGTCATGATGTTTTCGGAGTTTGGACGGCGTACGCCGGAAAACGCGAATCTGGGCACCGATCACGGCGCCGCCAACCTCATGATGCTGGCGGGCAAAGCGGCGCGCGGCGGCCATTACGGCGAGCCGCCGAGCCTGGTAGACCTGGATGACGGCGACAATCTGATCTATACGACTGATTTCCGCCGCGTCTATGCGACGGCTATCGACGGCTGGCTCAAAGTCGGCGCGGCCGACGCCATACTCAAGGGGCGCTTTGATCCGTTCCCCATCTTCGCCTGAGCGCTTGCGACAACGATACTGATCGGCGCGTCAAGAAACGTGTCCCCTGGAACTGAAGATCTTTGGAATGCTTCCGAACCCTGCCTGAATCAGCGCTGCATCCCCGCCCATGACCCGTCAGGTTCTCATCGTCGTTCACCAGAAGGCATCAAATCCCGGACGCGTTGGGGAGTTCCTGACCGAACGGGGTTACAGCCTCGAGCACTGCTGCCCGAACCTCGGGGATTCCTTGCCGCAGGATCTGGCGGGATACGCGGCCATCGTCATCTTCGGCGGACCGCAGAGCGCAAACGACGACCACCTGCCCGGCATCCGGGCCGAGCTCGATTGGATCGAGGCGCGCGCGGTGCCCAGCGGACGTCCCCTGCTCGGGATCTGCCTCGGCGCCCAGGAGATCGCCCGCGTGCTGGGCGCGCGGGTTGCACCGCACGACGAAGGCCTGGTCGAGATCGGATACTGTGAGGTGTCGCCGACCCCCGCAGGCGGCGAATTCCTGAAACACCCGACGATGTTCTATCAGTGGCACACCGAGACCTTCGACATTCCGGCAGGTGCCGTTCATCTGGCTGAAAGCAAGCGCTTCCCGGGCCAGGCTTTTTGTTACGACGGACAGGTTTACGGTATCGAATTTCACCCCGAGATGACCAGCGACATGATCGAACGCTGGTGCGCTACGAAGAGAGGCCGCCAGAGAATCAAACGGTACGGCGCGCAACCGCCCCAAGTTCAAATGGAAAACTACCGGCGCTACGCCACCGAAACAGACCGGTGGCTCGGCTGGTTTCTCGACGAGCTGCTGCTGGCCGGCGCAGAGTAGGCGTCCGGCATACGGTCAGCTTGGCTTGGCCCGCACTGTTCAATGTCCATGCCGGACTCAAACCAGCCCCCTATCGCATTCGATCCAGCTCAACTTTCAGCCGGCAGTACCGTGCCCCTGGCCTCCCCGAATCCGATACGCACCGCAGAGGCGGCCTCACACCAGGCACGCAGGATCACCGTATCACCGTCTTCGAGAAACGTACGTGTCTCTCCATTGTCGAGCGTGATCGACTGCTTCCCACCTTGGCTGAGCTCGAGCATCGATCCCGCTTCTTCTCGTTCGGGACCCGATTGTGTACCGCTGCCGAACAGGTCCCCGACCCGCAGCTTGCAGCCGTTGATCGTGTGGTGCGCCAGCATCTGCGCGACCGACCAATATGCATGCCGGTAATTGGATCTCGAAACGCGGCTTGGCGGCTGCCGCTTGTCCCGCATGCTTTCACTTTGAAGGTACACCGCGAGATTGATATCGAAAGCACCGGTGGCACGATTCCGCGCCGAATCGAGATACGGCAGCGGCTGCGGATCGCGCGCCGGCCGCGTCCACGGTATTCGAAATGGCGCGAGAGCCTCCAAGGTGACGATCCAGGGCGACACGGTCGAGGCGAAACTCTTAGACAAAAAGGGGCCGAGGGGGCGGTATTCCCAGGCCTGGACGTCGCGTGCCGACCAATCATTCAGCAGACACAGGCCGAATACGTAATCGTCGCCGTCATCGAGCTTGATCGCGCGGCCCGGCTCATTGCCCTGCCCGATGTAGATACCGATCTCGAGCTCGTAATCGAGGTGTCGTGATGGGCCAACCAACGGTTGATCGGCATCCGGCGCCTTGAGTTGTCCGCGGGGCCGCTTGAATGCCTGCCCCGACACGTCGATCGAGGAGCTGCGTCCGTGGTAGGCGATGGGGACCCATTTGTAATTCGGCTGCAGCGGAACATCGGGGCGAAACAAGGAGCCTACGGCCGTTGCGTGGTAGATGGACGTGAAGAAATCGGTATAGTCGCCGATCGAAACGGGCAGACCCAGTTCAACGGAATCCTGCGGCAGCAGGCACGACGAGACCGCTTCGCGCGATGTGGAATCCGGTCTCAGAGCGCGCGATAGCGCGAGGCGAAGTTCCGACCAGGTCTCCCTGCCCATGGCCATGAATTCGTTCAATACGGGCGCACCGCAGGCCATGGCGCCGCGGGCGGCCAGGCCGCTTAAGACATCAGTTGCGGAAAGCGCGGCGAGGTCGACGATCGCCTCTCCGATCGCAACACAGCCACGCAAGGCGTCCTTGCTCCCGCGCCGCCGGAAGACCGAGAACGGAAGATTCTGAATCGGAAAATCCGCTTTATTCCGATTAGCGCCTTCCACCCAACTTTCCAAAGCCGGATCATGCGTTTCATTCAATCCGGTCATCGCAGGAATTCCTTCATCGTCCGTCGCTGCCGGACGCCCCAGTCGCACGGTCATAGGCGAGCGCGGCCAGGGCTAGATCGCCCAGGGCCAATCCGCGAAAAACGAAGGCCGTGCGCTCGCCTTCTGCGGTGCGGCCGGACGTCGTCTTCTGTACGAGACTGGAAAGATCGCCATCTATCAATTCGGCGCTCATCAATGGCTGGTCGCTCTTCAGTTCCTGCTCCATGTCGTCGATGAAGACGCGGTCGAACGCCGACATCCCGCCCGGCTCCCAGGACATTGCCAGATCGGTGATGCTCGCAAAAGCACCGGCGTCCAGCCAGTGGGCGTTTAGAAACGGATTCACATCGGCAGAAAGGGTGACCGAGCTCACGACGATGTCGGCCCCGGCAAGCGCTTCCCTGGCGGACCTGCTCTTGACCACCTCGAGACCCATTGCCGCCGCCGCGCTGCACAGGGCGTCGCGGCTTGCCTCGCCGCGTCCGAATGCACGCATCTCGCTCAACGGGAAGAGTTCTTTGAACAGGCGGAGATGACTGTGTGCCTGAACGCCACAGCCGATGAGCGCCAGAATCTTGGACTCGGTTCGCGCAAGCCGCATGGCCGCGACCGCGCTGAGTCCGGCAGTCCGCACCCCCGTGATCCAGTTGCCGTCCAGCACCGCGAGGGGGATCCCGGTGGCGCTGTCCGACAAGGTGACCGAGGCATTGATTCCCGGTAGACCGCGTGCGGTGTTAGCGGGGTTTACGATCAGCGATTTCATCACCATATAGGGCGGATCGTCTGCGGCGGCCAGGGTTCCCATGACGTAGCGGCCGTCCGGCGGGCGTATCACGGACTTGGGCGCGTTCCAGACTTCGGCCCGTGCCTGGCCACCTATGAGGTGCTCGATACTTGCAATGACATCCCGCGCGGTGATTCCGAGCGCATCCAGACGCGCACCTGACAGGTAAAGCGGTGCCCCGGTATCGTCCACGGTCACGCGGATTCCGTCGGGTAAGGTGGTTTACAGTGTCGGGCGCACCCGGTCCGCGTCCTTGAACAGGATATCGCGAAAGGCACCGGCCGCTTTTTCGTGAAACCGACGGGCCTCCCCGTCCAGATCATGGGCAGGCCGGGGCGCAGGAGCGAAATGATGAAAGCGGTCCTCGCCGCGTACCAGCGATGCGCTGTCCCAGTCGGCCGCGAGTTGCTTTGTGCAGGTCGGAATGTAATGCATCGAAAGACCGATGCGCCGATCGCCGGATCGATTGGGCGCCGAGGCGTGTGCAAGACGAATGTTGTGCAAAGATGCCTGGCCCGGATCGAGTTCCACGGCAACGGTTTTCAATTCGTCGATGGGCACCGAAATTTCCTGTCCCCGGGTCAGCATGTTGTCATTATCGTACGCGTCGGTGTGGGGCAGCACCTCACCCTTGTGGCTGCCCGGCAGTAGCCGCATGCAGCCGCTTTCCGGCGTCGCCGGCGAAAGGGCCAGCCACACCGTGACGAGTTCACTCGTGTCCAGCCCCCAGTAGCGCACGTCCTGGTGCCAGGACACGTAGGCGTCGCTCGCGGCCTCCTTGATCCACCAAACCGTGGTCCAGCACAGAATGTCGGAGCCGATCAGGTCTTCAACGGCGTCGAGGATGCGGGGATGACGTATGAGTTCGTCGACCCAGGTAAAGATCAGGTGGGATTTGCCGCGTTCCGCGCCTGCAATCGGGTGACCTTGCGACGCCTCGAATGCTTCCAGTTTCCCGCGCGCGGCCGCGATTTGATCCGCAGACAAAACGTCGATCGGGAAATAGTGGCCTTCGTGCTCGTACTGCTTGCGAGCCTGTTCGTTTAGGATCCTGACCATACGATCCATCCTCTCACAACGAGGTGAAAACGTCTTGCTGAGAAGAACCTGGATTTCCGCCACGGTTCGGTCTGCGCGGGCTCGGCTGTGATCGCTATTTGCCGCGTACCCTTCTTGGTAAATGCCCCTCGCTTCCGTCCCCGCGATCATGGTGTAAACTGCCGTTCGCATCTCTGGTGCAGACCGGCGAACTGGGGGCATTATGAATCCGGAAGAATTGAAAGCACTGCAGGCGCCGATCAAGGAACAATACAAGGAAACGCCTGAAGCCGCGCTC
>JAYYZW010000101.1:0-9651 GCA_036339995.1 Pseudomonadota bacterium | reverse complement strand
CGTGTGGTCGAGCCTGGTCGAAACGCAGCGTCGCGAGCTGCTCAGTTCGAGACTGCTCGGTGTCACCGGCGAGGTACAGCGCGAGGGGGAGGTCATTCACGTCATCGCGAAACGTCTCGAAGACCACACGGCCTTGCTCGGACGACTGGAGACGCAGTCGCGCGACTTCCATTAAGGATTCGTCCGCAAGCGCGCTCTTGCGACGCAGGGACATGCTCCCGTAGGAGCCCGCTTGCGGGCGAATAGAGTCGACGTGTGCCGGCGATCTCACCGCCGGCACCGGGGCATGAATCGGGAAATCGTTAACCGGTGTGGTTGGTTGCGGATCGACGCAGACGCCGTTCGAGCTGCTCCGCTTTTTTGGCGTTGCCGCCCAGAAATCTGGGCGCCGCCCGATAGAATTTGATCAAGTCTTCGACGATACGGACGTCGTCGGGGGCGAGCTCCACGGCCTGCTCGAGTGCATTGCGCGTTTTCCTGGCGAGGCCTGGCACGCTCACCCAATTGGCTTGTTCCGTCATGCGGCCGTAGCTTTTACCCAGCAGATGAACGCAACGCACACAGCCCGGCTGAATTTCCACGACTTCTTCGAGTACCTGCGCGGCGTGCTTGTAATCCTGCGCTTCGTAGGCCCGCATGCCGACCGCGAAAGCCTGCCCCGCGTCATCCGCCGTGAGATCCGCCTGGACATTGAATGTCACGAACAACCCGAGCAGCAAACTGAGGTGACACATTGTTGATGAACGATCAGGTAGTAAAACGGCCGCGAATATAAAGTATCGGTCGATCGAATGCCAGCGGTGACACCGACCTCGTGGACCTTTCAATCGACGTTTGCGTCGCCCTTTATTCGACCCGATTTCAATGGGGGGGTGATGTCCTTGCCGAACGGTATCTGCCGGCTTGCGTCGGCCCAATCGATTCGGTAGACATTGAAATATCCGCTCTCTGCGAGAACGTCGATGCTGTGCGGTGCTTCGAAGCCGATCGATTGCAACATGCCGGTCACCCCCTCCGGAGTGGGGCTGACGACGAACCGCGGCCGCACCTCACCTCCCACGCTCGATGCCCAGTTTCGATACTCGAACAACCGAAGGACGGCGCCGGGACGGTTCCAATACTCGAAACCGAGCGCCCAAGCCGCTTCCGTATCCAACATCACCGGCAGGTTCGAACCGTTGAGGAGTTCGTTTAGTTGGGCCAGCGCCCGGGCCGGGAAGTATTCCTGGTGGTAGAACTGGCGGCACAGATCTGTGGAGCCATTTTGCAGGTCGCCGGCGCAAGGTGGCGTGAAGTGACCTAGTGCAAAAACACCGAGCGCACCGCCGGCAGCTAATTTCAGGCGATCAAATGCCCATCGATTAAAGAGCAGGTCGAGACCGCTCGATATCAATCCGCCCACGGACAGGCACCACAAAGGAAGCAGCGGAACAAAGGTTCTCGGAAACAGCGCGACCGGCGACAGCGCAAGCGTGACCGCGATGACCGTGAACAAGGCGAGGAAGAGCAGCGTCCCGGGCTCCACCTGAGAATGAGTCTGGCGCCGGCCGAGACGCCACAGCGAAGCCAGAAGACCCGCTGCCATCAGCGGGGTCGCCCAGACGAATTCCCCGAGCGTGCTCTCGAACCAGTGGTTAAATATGCGGCCATTGGTCCAGGTACTCCAGGCAGCGGCGGCGTGCATACGAACGTCATCCAGTACACCCATATAAATGCCGAGTCCGGCGAGGCTGAACACGAGGGCTGCCGCGAATCGTGTCTGCCAGCCCGCCGGAAGGGAATTGCGCCCGAAGATCCGATCGAAAAACGCCCAGCTCAGACACACGCCGCCGGCGAGGACGTTCGTCGGCATTATCGCTATACATCCCACGGCGCCGAGGCCGTAAGCAAGCCCCGCCGGACGGTTTGAACCCCTCACGAAAGGCAGCACCGTTGCGGCCATGAGCAGGATCCAGGGCCACGAAAACGCGTAGCCGCGCAGTTCGAGCGCAAAGGCCTCGGTGACCGAACTCCCACAGAATACTGCCAGCCCGATCAAGCCCGCACGGGGGCCGAGTATTCGAATCGCCGTGATCGTGATCGCAACGAGTGTCACGAACCAGGTCCAAAGGGGCAGCATTCTGATCTGTACCGGCGTGTCCCCGCGTTCCCAGGTCAGAGACAGCACGCCGCTGAACAGCATGTGATTGTTGGGCTGAGGATAGACGGCGAAGGGATAGGTGAATTCCCGCTTCGCATAGAGCAAGAGCGTCGCCGCCTCGTCCTGCCATACGGCGTCGCTTAGGCCGGGCAGAACGCGAAGAGTGCCGAGCACCCACAAGAGGATGATGGTGATTACGATCGCCCGGTTGTCGCGCGCCCGCAGCTTTCCGACAGACCACAGATCAATGTTCACGGGGCGACTGCCTGATCCAAGAATGGCGCCATATTAACGCGCCAGAGTAACGGCATTGGGCCCGCCGACGTTGCGTTCGCCTACGCGCCCAGTACAATGCCGGCCTTCGTATTGCACTGCCGCAAACGCGGGAGTTTTTCGATGGATAAACCCGCCGTGAAACCTGCCAATCCGTGTTTCTCTTCCGGTCCCTGCCCGAAGCGGCCGGGATGGGAGACGGCCGTTCTCGCGGGCGCGCTCGTCGGGCGCTCGCATCGTTCCAAGCCCGGCAAAGCGCGTCTCAAGGAGGCTATCGAACATACTCGAAGGATCCTCGAGGTCCCCGACGACTACCGCATCGGTATTGTACCGGGCTCCGATACGGGCGCGGTCGAGATGGCTTTGTGGAACCTTCTCGGTACGCGCGCCGTCGACGTGCTGGCCTGGGAAAGCTTCGGTCTGGAATGGGTGACGGATGTGATCGACGTTCTCCAGATCGAGGACGCGCGAAAGATGATCGCAGCTTACGGCGAATTACCCGATCTCGAACGGGTCGATTTCGCGCACGACGTGGTCTTCGTATGGAATGGTACAACCAGCGGCGTCAAGCTGCCTGACGGCGCGTGGATACCCGACAATCGGGCAGGGCTCACCATTTGCGACGCTACCTAGGCCGCATTCGCTATGCGGCTGCCATGGCACAAGCTCGATGTCGTCACGTTCTCCTGGCAGAAGGCACTCGGTGGTGAAGCCGCTCACGGCGTCATCGTCCTCGGTCCGCGCGCCGTGGTTCGCCTGACGACTTACCTGCCACCGCGGCCGCTGCCAAAGCTGTTCAGGTTGGTCAAAAAAGGTAAGCTCGACGAAGGTATTTTCGAAGGTGTAACGATCAACACGCCGTCCATGTTATGCGTGGAGGATTATCTCGACGCGCTGAGATGGGCTGACTCGGCGGGTGGACTCGACGCCTTGTGCGCACGATCGCAGCAGAATCTCGAGGTGATAGCTGAATGGGTAGCAGCGACACCGTGGATCGATTTTCTGGCCGGCGAGCAGGAAACGCGATCGAACACCTCGATCTGCATGAAAATCCGGGCGCCCTGGTTTCTCGCACTCGACGGCGATGAGCAAGCCGTCGTAACCAAGCGGATGTCTGCCTTGCTCGACGAGGAGGGTGTTGCCTACGACATTAACGGTTATCGAAACGCGCCGCCGGGACTGCGCGTCTGGGGGGGCGCGACGGTCGAGTCCGAGGATATGGCCAAGCTGATCCCGTGGCTCGAATGGGCCTATGCGCAGGTCGTGCCGGAAACAGTGACCGATTGAATCCAGCAGCCGGGGCAAGTTTGATGTACAAGGTTTTCGTTGCCGACAAGCTCGCGCCCGAGGGCATTGCTGCGCTCGAACAGTATTCCGAGATCGCTATTGATTGCCTGACGGGTTTAAGCGTGGAGGAGGCCATTCCGCATGTCCGGGATGCCGACGCGATCATCGTTCGCAGCGCGACGAAAATCCGGGGCAAACTGCTCGACGCCGCAAAGCGCCTCAAGGTCGTTGGTCGCGCTGGTATCGGTGTCGATAATATCGACCTCGATGCGGCGACAGAGCGCGGTATTGTCGTACTGAATACCCCGGATGCTAACGCGACGACAACGGCGGAACTCGCGATTGCCCACATGTTTTCCCTGAGCCGCAACTTGACCGCCGCCGATCAATCGGTACGCAGCGGTAAATGGGAGAGGAATAATTTTCTTGGCGCCGAGTTGTCCGACAAGACGATAGGCATCGTCGGCTTCGGCACCATAGGACGTCTGGTCGCGGAGCGATGCCGCGGCTTGAAGATGCGTGTCGTGGGATATGATCCATTTGTCACGGAAGATACCTTTGTTGAGCGCGGCGTCGAGAAGATGGACATCGACGCGTTGATCGCAGTGGCCGACTATGTGAGCTTGCACTGCCCCGCCACTGATGAGACACGCGGATTGATCTCCAGCGAACGCCTCAGGGCGATGAGACCGGGCGCCCGTCTGATCAATTGCGCGCGCGGCGGACTGGTCGACGAGCAGGCGCTGATCGAAGCCGTGGAATCAGGGCACCTCGCAGGTGCCGCATTGGACGTTTTCGAAAACGAGCCCCCTGGGGAATCACCACTTTTCGCGCAGGCCAACATTCAGTTCACGCCGCATCTGGGTGCGTCCACGATCGAAGCGCAAACCGCCGTCGGCGTCGAGATCGCCCACCAGGTTGCCGCGTTTCTGCTGCGTGGAGAAGTCGTCAACGCCGTCAACGTGCCGAGCATCGCGCCCGAAAAGCTACGCAGACTCGGGCCATACATGGAACTTTCGCGTAAGCTGGGCCGCCTGCTTTGCCGCATGGGCGAAGCGCCATTCACCTCGGCGGAAATCGGGGTTTATGGGGAGGCCGCGAAACTCGATACGCACCCGATCGCGAGCGCTGCTATGGTCGGCCTTTTGTGCGAACACCATTCGGTACCGGTTAACCAGGTCAACGCCATACACCTGGCCCGCCGCCAGGGGATCCACGTGGTCGAAGTGAGTTCGGTAGACTCCAGGGATTATGTCTCCTTGATCCGCATTACCGGCATTACGGAGCAGGGTGAATTGTACCTGGAAGGCGCGATTTTCGACGGACGTCACCCGCGCCTCTTGCGTATTAACGATTACGCCATCGAATCGACATTGGAAGGCCACGTTCTGTTCACGCGGCACGTCGATCGCCCGGGCGTGATCGGCGCTTTGGGTGAATTGCTCGGCCGCGAAGGCATTAATATCTCGCGCATGCAGGTCGGGATCGCCGACGGCGGCAACCGCGCTATCGCGCTGATCGGCATCTCCGAACCGCTGAGCGAGGCGACCCTAGAGGGGGTGAGAAAAATCGATGCAGTGGAGAAGGCGCTGCAGATCGAATTCTAGCGCAGCCGCAAGCGCCGTAAAAAATGCTGACAGCAGAATGTGCATTTCATTAGTCATGTAATCCACCGTGACCGTGGATCAAGGCTTTACGCTGCGCGCGCCGGAAAAAGTATTGGACATCGATGGTTTCAGCTATCCGACTTTTTATCTATCGATCGCCTTAACGCCGCTCCAGGCAGAGCAGCCCGCGCCGAACTTCGGCAGTTTCACGATTGGTGGAACCACCATCAGCCAAGCGAATATGATCTTCGGCGTGCCGCCGATGGACGACGCTTTGCTGGGACTCGGCGCCGATCCCAATGGCGGCGACCTGCCGGCGCACGGCATTTTCGAAACCTGGTTCGCCGAAATCGCGTTCACCTTCGGTGGCACGACGATCGGCAGCTACAACTCGCAGAACGATCCGGGTCTAAACCCGTTGCCGGCGGGTAACGCTCTCTACATTGAGGAGTTCTTACTGGATACGGTGGGGCTGGCCGCGGGTTTCGGTCTGCATTTCGATCTCTACAACATCGAGACAAAGCTCTGGCAATCTCAGACGGATATCGATGTCAATACATTCGCTCCATTCTCACACGACGCCGAGATGATTCCCGTGCCACCGCAACCGTCTAATACCGGCGTCCCCGAGCCGATGACGCCGTTGCTGATGCTGTCCGGGAATGATGCTCGTGCGCCGCGCCCGGCGTAACGACTGACGCCTACCCGGGTTTACGCGTTGATTAACGTGACGCAGGCGCCGCGCGCGGTGAGACCGGGTTCGAGCGCAATCCTTAGAATCTGAAAATTCCGTATCCCGGCTCGGTCAACGGAGCATTCAACGACGCGCTGATTGCGATACCGAGCGCGTTGCGCGTATCCACGGGATCGAGTATCCCGTCGTCCCATAACTCCGAGGTCGCGTAATAGGCCGACATCTGATGCTGGTACGCTTCGAGTGTTTCGTGATAGACGGCGTCCAAGGCACTTTGCTTGATTTTTTCACCACGTCGCTCAAGCTGGCGCATCTTGACCTCGGCCAGGGTTTTCGCCGCCTGCTCGCCGCCCAGGATCCCGATCTGGTGGTTGGGCCAGGAAAAGAGAAAACGTCCGTCGTAGGCACGGCCACACATGCCGTAATTACCGGCGCCGAAGGAACCGTGGCACATGACCGTGAATTTGGGGACGTGTGAGCCTACCTGTGCCATGATCATTTTGGCGCCGTCCTTCGTGATCCCTCGCGCCTCGTATTCGCGTCCGACCATGTAGCCCGTGATGTTCTGCAGGAATAAGAGCGGCGTGTTGTTCTGGTTGCACAGCTCGATGAAATGCGCACCCTTGAGCGCGCTGTCATTGAACAGCACGCCATTGTTGGCGAGGATGCCGACCTTGAAACCCCAGATGTTAGCGTAGCCGCACACGAGCGTGGTGCCGTAGGCTGGCTGATATTCGTGAAAACGGCTGCCGTCGACGATACGGGCGATAACCTCCCGCATTTCGAACGCTCTTTTGATGTCATCCGGAATGATTCCATAGAGTTCATCGGGATCGTAATAAGGCTCCTCCACCGGATCCTGCTGCAACGGCCATTTTTCGGTGTGCTCCCACTGTCCGATGATCTCCCGGCCGATCGCAATGGCTTCTTCTTCGGAATTCGCCGGATAGTCGCAGGTGCCACTAATCTGAGTGTGCAGATCTGCGCCTCCCAGTTCATCAGCGGTCACGACCTCGCCGGTCGCCGCCTTCACCAGGGGCGGCCCCGCAAGAAATACGGCGCCCGTGCCGCGTACGATGACCGAATAGTCGGACAAGGCCGGGATGTAAGCGCCACCGGCGGTGCCGTGACCGAATACCAACGACAGTTGTTTAACGCCGAGTTTCGACAACACGCACTGGTTGCGAAACATCCGTCCAGCCATGTGCTTGTCGGGAAACAGCTCCGATTGCATCGGCAGGAAGCCGCCGGCACTGTCGCACAGATGCACGACCGGCAGCCGATTTTCGATAGCAATATCGAGGCAGCGCACGATCTTCTTTACCGTCAATGGATACCACGCACCGCCCTTAATGCTGGAATCATTGGCGTGGAGAATGACCTCGCGCCCGTTGACTATGCCAATGCCCGTGATGCAACTTGCGCCTGGCGCGTCGCCCTCGTAAGCCATGTTCGCCGCGAGCGTTGAAAATTCGAGAAACGGCGTGCTGGGATCGAGAAGCTTGTCAATGCGTTTGCGCGGCATCCACTTACCGTGACCGGCGAGCCGATCGATGTCTTTTTGCGGTCGATCGTATCGCGCCGCGCGCTGCTTTTCGTGCAACTCGTCCGCAAGCTTTTTGTTATGTAGGTAGAAGCGTCGGAAATCCGCCGAGCCAGTTTGAATACTTGAGTGAATACGCGCCATCAGCTTTCTGCGCGCATGGTAATCAACTCCGTGCCTTTCTCGAAAGTCTCGTTGACGCCGACATGGACGGTTTCAATAACGCCATCGCGATGAGCAACGATGTTGATCTGCATTTTCATCGATTCGATGACCAACAAGGTGTCACCGGTCGCCACATTACCGCCCTCTTTGCAATGGACGATGACGACGACGCCTGGCACGTCGGCACGCAGAACATCGTCGCCGCCAGCATGATGCTGGGCCGCGAGGATGGCGTCTTCATAGCCGACCGAAAAAGTCCTTGCGCCCATGCGAAGGTGGATGCGGTCGCCTTCCCAGGTGCGCCATATCTGATAATTGCGGCCGTCCACGGTCAGTAATACGCAGTTAGCATCCGCGGCGCGCGCCTCCGACACCTTGTGTGTTGATCCGTCGATACTCAAACTCAGATCCGGCCGGCGCGCGAGGATGCTGATCTCGTGGTCTTCGCCGTCGAGAGTGAATGTAAAGCTCATTCCCATCGTTCAGTTCCGCCAGTCGCGCATGGATGCATAGGGTTCCGGAGTGTCGTATACCAGCCGGTGGAATTCGTCGACAGCCAGCGCGGCCGCGATCAGTACGGCGGCGCTATCGATCTCATCAAGCGGGGCGGGCGACAGCGAGCTTGCGTGTTCTTCGACGAAACCGGTGTGTAATTGTCCGGCTCGAAACGCGGGGTGTTGGAGGATCGCACCCAGATAGTCGACGTTGGTGCTGACGCCGAGCAGGACGAGTTCGTCCAGTGCTCTCAGACTTGCGTCGATCGCATCCTCGCGATTCTTTCCTTTGCACACCAGCTTGCCAACCATGGAATCGAACGCGGCTGTGATCGCCTGGCCTTCGCGTATACCGCCGTCGAAGCGCGCGCTTTGCTCATCGGGTAAACGAAGGATTTGGGCCGTGCCCGTGGCAGGGCGAAAATCATTCTCCGGTTCTTCGCAGCAGATGCGACACTCGATTGCATGACCGGATTGTCCAATGTCCGCCTGTTGCCAGGGCAGCCCCTCGCCAGCCGCGATACGAAGCTGCGCTTCGACGAGATCGACGCCGCAGACGATTTCGGTGACGGGATGCTCTACCTGTAGCCGCGTGTTCATTTCGAGAAAATAAAATTCGCCATCGGGTGCGAGAATGAACTCGACAGTGCCCGCGTTACGGTATTTCGAGCTGACCGCCAAATCGACGGCCGAGGCGCAGATACGATCGCGCAGTTCGCGGTCCAGCGCCGCCGCGGGGGATTCTTCGATGATTTTCTGAAAACGGCGCTGTACGGAGCACTCGCGCTCGAAAAGATGCACGACTGCGCCATTACCATCGCCCAGTACTTGCACTTCGATGTGGCGGGGACGTTCGACATAACGTTCGGCGTATATCCGCCCGTCGGCGAAGTACCGTTCGGCCTCGCCTGCGGCGATACGGGCGCGTTCGGCGAACTCAACCGCGTTGCGTACGATACTCATGCCTTTGCCGCCACCGCCGGCCGCCGCCTTGATCAACAGCGGGAAGCCAATCTGCGTCGCGGCTGTGACGAAGGCGTCGAGGTCGCCCTCTTGTTTCACGCTCGGCGCGACCGGCACCCCCAATTTTTCGGCAAATTCACGCGAACGTATCTTGTCGCCCATCAGGCGAATGACCTCCGCTTGCGGCCCGACGAAGGTGAGGCGCGCGCCTTCCACCGCTTCTGCGAAGGCGGCATTTTCAGCCAGAAAGCCGTACCCGGGATGAATGCATTGGGCGTCAGCGGCTTTTGCGATCCCGATGATCTGCTCGATGTCGAGGTAGGCGGCGCTCGGCACGTCCGCCTGCAATAAATGCGCTTCGTCGGCCATTGTGACGTGGGGTGCGTTTCGGTCTTCGTGATGGAATACGGCGATGGTACGCAGGCCGAGCGCGCGCGCGGTGCGTTCGACGCGGCAGGCTATTTCGCCGCGGTTGGCAATCAGGA